>DIYD01000084.1 GCA_002428905.1 Bacteroidetes bacterium UBA6063
TATACTGTGATGATACGACCAATCCGTACTATCGGTTCGGTAAAAGACATCCAACGTAAAACGCTGGTTACCCGATTCTGTCTTGAATTCATCCACAATAACCTCTTTTCGATAAAACGAATAGTGTTCAACCGAATTATCGAATTCAATAAATGCCGTTGAATCTATACCATATACCCAGGTATTGCCCACATTCAATGGGTAAAAATCCGAACCAAACGTCGTTGGTTCTTCCATATCTTCACAGCCAATTGCCAGGAAGAAACACAATATGAATAAACTATTTCTCAAATCGAAGTAGTGTATAGGTATAATCGTAGCCCTTAGGCACCTCCTCTGGATCACCAATCGTCTTTTTAGTCCAATTGATCTGATGCGAATATACCAATCCTTTATGCTTGGCATATTTCTCCATTCCGTAATTCCGAAGCGTTCTAAAGTCATCGTCACGTTGAAGCACATGTACTGTACTATCGTACGTCACATTATTAATCGTTTCATTGGTAGTAAGCTCCACCATCTCAAATTCTTCTTCCGATCGTTGATTAAAAGCATTCCCGTCCCAGAATTTGTATAACACCGGAGGGAACATGAAATGAATGGTCTTCACATTAGTATCGACAACCTCTGCCCTATGATCCACCAGACGTCTCTCAAAGAAACGGTTGAAGGTATACGGCCCCTCTAACTGTTCGGAACGCGAACTTGAAATGGTTGCCGTCACAGTTCCGTTGTCATCTTCCTCAAGCCCAACAATTTCCTGTTTAATGTAATACACAAATGTGTCGATACCCGGTTGAGTGAAGGGATCAAAGTTGATGGAGTCTAAGCGATAGTACCAGGTAGAACCAGAATCCAATGGCACGTAGTCAAAACCTTTGTCTCGGTTCGACGGTTCAAGCTCATTCTTTCTACACCCATAGTGCGTAGTGGTTAGTACACCAACCATCAGAATAAACCATGCCGTATAGATGTTTTTAATCATTCTAAAATAGTAGAGTTTCTTGTCTCCATTGCAAAGAAGCGGATTAATTCAGTAAACCGTTAAGTTAGTTTTACTGATATGCCTACTTTTGCCGACAAAATACGCTTTTGAACTATGTTATTGAAAGGTAAAGAAACTGCAGATCAAATAAAAATCGAAATCGCCAAAGAAGTTGAAGGTATTGTAAACAAAGGTCAGAGAGCCCCACACCTGGTAGCCATATTGGTTGGTGAAGACGGAGCAAGTAAGACCTATGTAAAAAACAAAGAACTTGCCTGCCAGAAGGTAGGTTTCAGCTCAACGCTGATACGATTACCTGAATCCACAACGGAAGAAGAACTTCTATCGAAGATCGACGAGATCAACAACAACGATGAGATTGATGGTCTAATTGTTCAGCTGCCATTACCGAAGCATATTTCAGAAAACAACGTAACCCAGGCTATTGACCCGGCTAAAGACGTTGATGGTTTTCACGATGTAAACATTGGCAAACTCACCAAAGGCCAGGATACATTCATCAGCGCTACACCATACGGTATCATTCAATTGCTCGACCGCTATAACATCGAGACCAAAGGAAAACACTGTGTAGTAATCGGAAGAAGTAATATCGTTGGTCGCCCAATGAGTATTCTGATGTCGAGAAGCGGTAATCCGGGTAACTGCACGGTAACTATTTGCCATAGACATACGCAAAACCTGGAAACCATTACAAAGATGGCCGACATATTAATTGTAGCCGTGGGTATTCCCGAATTCGTTACAGGTGATATGATTAAGGAAGGTGCTACTGTAATTGATGTGGGAATCACACGTGTGGATGCTGACAACAAACGGGGTTATGTATTGAAAGGTGACGTAGAGTTTGAATCTGCCGAAGCTGTTTCTGGATACATCACTCCTGTTCCTGGTGGTGTAGGGCCAATGACCATCATTGGTTTAATGCAAAACACCTTGAAATCGCACCAAAACAAGTTTAATGGCTAGTATGAAACTGCCCGTAATGGAGCAGTTCTACACCATACAGGGTGAAGGTAAATTCACTGGTCATGCTGCTTATTTCATCCGACTTGCAGGTTGTGATGTTGGCTGTGTATGGTGCGATGTAAAAGACAGTTGGGAAGCCGAAGGCTATCCCAGGTATAGTGCGGAAGAACTCGCACAACTGGCTTCTAAAACACCTGCAGACATTGTGGTTATTACAGGCGGGGAACCCGCGATGTACGATCTAACGGAACTCTGTAACGCCCTGCACAATGTTGGAAAACGAAGTCACATCGAAACATCAGGCGCACACCCGATTCGTGGAAATTTTGATTGGGTAACCTTTTCACCAAAAAAGTTCAAAGCTCCTCTGGAAGAATCTGCGTTGCTTGCCGATGAGCTCAAAGTTGTTGTGTTTAACAAATCGGATTTTGACTGGGCCACAAAACACGCAGAGATGGTCCCGAATCAGTGCCTCTTATATTTGCAGCCCGAGTGGAGTAAGCGCGAAGCCATGCAGCCTTTGATGGTTGAATTTGTGAAACAAAACACCCAGTGGCATATTGGTTTACAAACCCACAAATACTTGGGTGTAGATTAGCTTCTGCATCTGAAAACTTATTGCTAACATTGCACTCCAAATTTTAACGCACATTTATGGCTTTACAAGCAGGTATTGTAGGACTTCCGAACGTTGGAAAATCAACGCTTTTCAATTGTTTAAGTAACGCACAGGCTCAAAGTGCGAACTTTCCGTTTTGCACCATCGAACCAAACGTAGGTACCATCACCGTTCCGGATGAACGTTTATGGAAACTTGAGGAGTTGGTTAAACCTGAAAAAGTATTGCCCACTACCATCGAGATTGTTGACATTGCCGGATTGGTTAAAGGAGCTAGCAAAGGTGAAGGATTGGGGAACCAGTTCTTAGGCAACATACGTAATACGAATGCCATCATTCACGTCGTACGCTGTTTCGACGACCCAAATGTGGTTCACGTAGATGGAAGTGTAGATCCGGTTCGAGATAAAGAAATCATCGATACGGAGCTGCAGTTAAAAGATCTTGAATCGCTTGAAAAGAGTTTGGAGAAAGCCAAAAAAGCGGCTAAATCCATGGACAAACTTGCAATGAAACAGGTTGAAGTGATCGGCAAAGCAATTGACCATCTGGAGTCTGGCAAATCCATCCGAAATCTGGAACTTGAAAGTGATGAGCAAGAGATCGTGGATGGCATGCAGTTGATTACCGCCAAGCCCGTGATGTACGTGTGTAACGTAGACGAAGCATCTGTGGTAACCGGTAACGCGCACACAAAGCGATTTGCAGATTCAGTGGCCGATGAACATGCAGAAATTCTGTTGATCAGTGCTGCCATTGAGGCCGACATAGCGACAATGGACCGAGACGACCAATTGATGTTTCTGGAAGAAATGGGACTTCAGGTAAGTGGTGTCGGTCGATTGATTACATCAGCATACCAACTTCTAAACTACATTACCTACTTCACTGCGGGTCCGAAAGAAGTTCGCGCCTGGACCATTACAGATGGGTTCAAAGCGCCGCAAGCAGCGGGTGTCATTCACACCGATTTTGAAAAGGGCTTCATACGTGCAGAGGTTATGCATTTCGATGACTTCGTAGAACATGGTTCGGAAGCCGCCTGTCGTGAAGTTGGAAAGCTTCGTATCGAAGGGAAGGAATACCTCGTTAAGGATGGTGATATTATGCACTTTAGATTTAATGTTTAACTGGGTTAAACATTAAACAATGTGTAAATGTGTAAATATGTAAATATGGAAATGTGTAAATCAATTGATCTATTAAACAATGAATCAATTGGCACATTTGTAACGTGCACTTCGCGAAGAGTTCCTGTGGTAGCATATCATGTGAGTACACGAATGATCACTCCATAAAACCATAAACCACTCATGGTTGCTAAACTGCCAACGTAGGTAGAAATCTTGAGCATTCTACCGTCAACACCTAAAAAAAATCTTGGAATCTACAGTCTCCTTATACCGCATCATTGGCGGTACCGGCAAGACTTTCGAGGTCTCGATCAAAGAGATATAAACCACCTTTGTCCGTACCAATCATTTTGAGCTTGTCGTTAATGGTTCGTGCAAGGGCTTCTTCCTCAATTTGTTCTGAAACGTACCATTGCATGAAGTTGTGCGTGGTGTAGTCTTTTTCATTAAGACATACATCAACCACATTGTTAATGCTCTGTGTAACCATCACTTCGTGGTCTAACAATTCCTCAAACACGTAATTGATCGACTGGAATTCAACCGGAGGAGCTTCCAATTGCGGGATGATAGCCGTTCCACCTCGTTCGTTTAAGAACTTAACCAACTTGAGCATGTGCATGCGTTCTTCGTCGCTATGCGTGTATAAAAAGGTTGAAATTCCATTAAAACCTTGCGTTTCTGCCCAGGAAGCCATGGCCAGATAGAATTGTGAACTCTGTGCTTCCAGTTTAATCTGATCGTTTAGTGCCTGCTCTACTTTCTTGGATATCATATCGCGTAAATCGTTCAGTCAAAGGTACGTTAACTGATTTATTCATACCAAACAATGTATTTGATTTGGAATAAATCTTTCTAAACCTATATTGCGTTTACAATTAATCGCCAATGACTCAAGAAGAAAGATTAAATACCTGCAAACTGTGTGTAAATCGAAAATTTGACCGAACCAAAGGACTGGTGTGTGGGTTGACCATGGAGGTGCCATCGTTTGTTGATTCCTGTCCGGATTATGAGGAGAATCCTAAAGCCGTTGCCATAGAGGTAGGACGTCAAAACTTCCGGGGTGGTAGTTCGCGATCGTATTCCACTCGATTGGAACCCGCTTCTGCTGGCAAGCGTTTTGGCAATTTCTTCATCGATCGGGTTTTGATTAATGTGATTCTATTTGGTTTGATTTCGTTTATGGTAGATGCTGATCTGTTTGAATCCGGAATAGGCCTGATCTTCTTTTTGGTGGCCCTTTACCTCGGTTATTACTGTTTCTTCGAAATCATCATGGGACAAACCCCAGGAAAAATGATTACCGGTACCATTGTGGTAAAAGAAGATGGCAGTGCTCCAGACGGTTCGAGTATATTCATACGATCTATTTCCAGATTAATCCCATTTGAGCCTTTCTCATTTCTAGGGGATGGCGTGGGTTGGCACGATACACTTTCGAAAACGCGTGTAGTTGATAAATCGAGCGTGAAGCGTAAAGAAGAGGAAGACGTGCTTGACCAGTTTTAGCTCGTATTCGATCACTTGCCCGAAACCTGGTATTGTTTTCCTGTAAATCGCCGTTAAAATTGCGGTTTTACCCAGAGTTACGCACAACTTGTTTATAAGTTGAACCCTTATCAACACTGGATTAAAGCCTCATATTTCTATTTTCGGAAGTTGATTTTTACGTATCTAAAACGGAGGTATTTTGGCGGAAAAGGTAGTTTATAACGAAGACAGTATAAAATCGCTCGATTGGCGAGAACATATCCGGTTACGTCCCGGTATGTATATTGGTAAACTTGGAAATGGTTCAGCAGCCGACGACGGTATATACGTCTTACTTAAAGAAATATTAGACAACTCCATCGATGAGTTTGTTATGGGGCATGGTAACAAGATCGAAATAGAAATTGATCAACGCTCCGTGCGTGTTCGGGATTACGGTCGTGGTATTCCGCTGGGTAAGTTGATCGACTGTGTGTCGAAAATCAATACCGGCGGTAAGTATGACTCCAAAGCCTTTCAGAAATCGGTTGGGTTAAACGGTGTAGGTACAAAAGCCGTAAACGCACTTTCACAACATTTCCGTGTTCAATCGTTCCGTGACGGTCAAACCAAGTTGGCGACATTCGAATTTGGTGAATTGGTGGATGAAGTAGATTCGAAAACAGAAGAGCCAAATGGTACGCTTACCGAATTTACCGCTGATGATACCGTATTCAAGAACTATAAATTCATTAATGAGTTTGTAGAAAACCAAATCTGGAACTACGTTTACCTAAATGCAGGGCTCAGTATCTGGTTCAACAAGAAGCGCTACTACTCCAAGAACGGACTTTTAGACCTGCTTACGCGAAAATCAAACGAGGAACAACTCCGTTATCCCATCATCCACCTGAAAGGTGATGACATCGAAATAGCCTTAACCCATGATAGTCATTATGGCGAAGATTATTACAGTTTCGTAAATGGTCAGCACACCACTCAGGGTGGTACGCATTTGAACGCGTTTAAAGAGAGTATCGTAAAAACACTTCGAGATTTCTACAAGAAACAATTCGAACCAAGCGACATACGGGCATCCATCGTGTCAGCCGTTAGCGTTCGGGTGCAGGAACCTGTTTTCGAATCGCAGACCAAAACAAAACTGGGTAGTACCGACATGGGGCCCAAAGGCCCTAGCATTAAAGCGCACATCAACGACTTCATCCGTACGTCACTCGACAACTATTTGCACCGAAATGCCGATACCGCAGAGGCACTGTTAAAACGTATCCAGCAGTCTGAACGAGAGCGCAAAGACATGGCCGGCGTGCGAAAAATTGCCAAGGAGAGAGCAAAAAAAGCCAATTTACACAACAAAAAACTACGGGATTGTAAGGTTCATTTTGGCGATAAAAAGAAAGAAGAACATTTAGACACAACGCTGTTCATTACGGAGGGTGATTCGGCCAGTGGATCCATTACCAAGAGTCGGAATGTAAACACGCAGGCCGTGTTTAGTTTGCGTGGGAAACCACTGAATAGCTTCGGACTAAGCAAAAAAGTGGTGTACGAAAATGAAGAGTTTAACCTGTTGCAACATGCACTGAACATTGAAGAAGGTATTGAGAATTTGCGCTACAACAACATCGTAATTGCAACCGACGCCGATGTAGATGGTATGCACATACGATTGTTGATGTTAACCTTCTTCCTGCAATTCTTCCCAGACCTTGTGCGGGATGGACATGTGTACATTCTGGATACTCCATTGTTTAGGGTGCGCAACAAGAAGGAAACGATCTATTGTTATTCCGAGGAGGAGCGAATAGCGGCCATTGAAAAGCTTAGCAATCCGGAAATCACTCGATTCAAAGGTCTTGGAGAGATTTCTCCTGACGAGTTTGAAACGTTTATTGGCGAAAACATTCGATTGGATCCAATCATATTAAACGAGGATACTTCCATTCCTAATCTGTTGGAATATTACATGGGTAAAAACACGCAAGACAGGCAGGAGTTTATCATCCAAAACCTGAAGGTTGAGGTTGAAGTCGACGGAAAACAAGACGAACTTCAAGCTGCTTAATCGAAAATCACGACGTTTAAAGAAGGACAAAAGAGACGATGTCAGAGGAAAACGAAATAGAACATTTGGAAAACGAAGACGATCAGGTACCAGAATCGAACGAACCCATCGCTACAGAACATGCGCTCAAGGGCATGTACAAAGAATGGTTTCTTGATTACGCTTCATACGTAATACTGGAGCGTGCCGTTCCGGCCATTGAAGATGGCACAAAACCCGTGCAACGCCGAATTCTGCACAGTATGAAGGAGATGGACGACGGCAGATACAACAAGGTTGCCAACGTCATTGGTCATACCATGCAGTACCACCCACATGGTGACGCCTCTATTGGCGATGCCATCGTAAACCTGGGACAAAAAGATCTGTTAATCGACACTCAGGGAAACTGGGGAGATATTCGGACGGGTGACAGTGCTGCGGCACCCCGATATATTGAAGCACGATTGACCAAGTTTGCACTGGAAGTAGCATTCAATAAGCAAACAACCAACTGGCAAAAGTCGTACGATGGTCGTAAGAATGAACCAATCACGTTGCCGATGAAATTTCCTTTGCTGCTTGCACAGGGTGTGGAAGGTATTGCGGTTGGACTTTCAACCAAGATTATGCCCCACAACTTTGTTGAGTTAATTCAGGGCAGCATTTCCATTCTGAAGGGTCGAAAAACACACATAAAACCAGATTTTCCAACCGGCGGAATGGCTGATTTCTCCGATTATAACTCTGGGATGCGAGGGGGTAAAATAAAGGTTCGCGCACGGATTCAGGAGCAAGACAAAAAGACCATCCTTATTAAGGAAATCCCCTATGGTCAGACCACCACATCGGTTATTGACTCCATTATCAAAGCCAACGATAAAGGCAAAATCAAGATTAAGAAAGTGGTCGACAATACGGCCAAAGAGCTTGAAATTGAGGTACATCTGGCACCTGGCATTTCAGCCGACAAGACCATTGATGCCTTGTACGCCTTCACCAATTGTGAGGTTTCGATCAGTCCGAATGCCTGTGTTATTGTAGACAACAAACCGCACTTCCTGAGCGTGGACGAGATTCTACGCATCAGCACAGAAAACACGAAAGATTTATTGCGTCAGGAACTCGAAATCAAACGAAACGAACTTGAAGAGAAATGGCATTTCAGTTCATTAGAAAAGATTTTTATTGAAGAACGTATCTATCGCGACATCGAAGAAGAGACAACCTGGGAAGGTGTCCTCGGGGCCATTGATAAAGGATTGGATCCATTTAAAAAACTTCTCAAGCGCGAAGTCACACAGGAAGACATTATACGGTTAACCGAGATTCGCATTAAGCGAATCAGTAAGTTCGATTCATTCAAGGCAGACGAATTACTCAAAGGCATCGAAGATGACCTGGCTCAGGTAAACCACCACCTTGAAAACCTAACCGATTTTGCCATTGAATACTTCAAAAACCTACTCAAAAAATACGGCAAGGGGCGTGAGAGACGAACAGAAGAACGGGAGTTTGGAAACATCCGTGCCGAAGTGGTGGCGGTTGCAAATGCAAAACTCTATGCCAATTTTGAAGAAGGCTTTGTGGGTACAGGCCTCAAGAAAGATCAATACATCTGTGATTGCTCCGATATCGATAACATTATTGTCTTTACCAAAGATGGCAACTATACCGTGAGTAAGGTATCCGACAAAGCATTTTTTGGGAAGAACATTATTCATGTGGATGTTTGGCGTAAAGGCGATGACCGTAAAGTCTACAACTGTATCTACACGGATGGCGTTAGTGGCAAAACCTTTGCCAAACGATTCAATGTGAATTCGATTACGCGCGACAAACCATATAATGTGGGTAAGAACGACAAATCCAGAATCCAATACTTCACAGCGAACCCTAATGGTGAGGCGGAAATTGTGACGGTATACCTGCATGGACTTGCTAAAGCACGTAAAAAGGTGTACGACTTTGATTTTGCTTCACTTGCGATTAAAGGACGTGGTTCTCAGGGGAATACGGTGAGTAAGTATCGTTTGAGAAAAATAGAATTAAAAGAGAAGGGCCAGTCTACTATTGGCGGGCGAGACATTTGGTACGAAGATTCTATTGGCCGATTGAATGTTGATGGAAGAGGTCGATTACTGGGAAGCTTCCAAACCGATGATCTAATTTTGGTTGTGCATCAATCGGGCGATTACCAACTGACCAATCATGAGTTGGTGAATCACTACGACCCTAAGGATGTGCTGCTAATTCAAAAGTTCAATCCGAAGAAACCGATCACGGCCATTCATTACGACGCTAAGCAAAAAGAGTATTTCGTAAAGCGCTTCCTGATCGAAACGAGCACGGTTGGCAAGAAATTCTATTTCATCAATGAAGGTAGAAACTCTAAACTGTTGTTCGCTTCAACCAAAAAGAATCCAACCATTGTTCTTACCGTTAAAAACGACAAGAAAGAAAAGGTAGAAGAAGAAATCGCGCTTCGTGAGTTTATCGACATAAAGGGCTGGAAATCAACGGGAAATAAGTTAACCTATGACACCTATGTTAAGTTTGTAGAAGTAGAAACGGAAGATGACGAAGACGACGTCGAGGAAGTTGAAGTACCTGTAGAAGCAGAAACGAAAGCAGAAGAAAAGGAAACGCAGGAAGACGTGAAAGAAGTGCAACCCGATGAAGCTCCTCTCCCATCAGAAGAGCCGAAGCGCACGTATAAACGCAAAGAGAAGAAAGACGATCCGGACTCTACGAATGGTAAAACATTTACATCTGGTGATCAATTAAACCTATTGTAATGGACGAAAGCAAAATTGTTCCAATTTCCATCCCAGGAATTCACCAGGCCTTTTGGCCCTACTTTGTAAAGAGTACGGGTGGTAAAAAAATCAAAGTATTGGATTGTGGCGCCGGTCATGGTGCGTTTACCAAAGAATTGTATGAAGAAGGTTATGATGTATCTGCTTGCGACTTGTTTCCTGAGATTTTTCATTACGACAAAGTAGAATGTAAGAAGGCCGATGTAACTGAAAGCCTTCCGTTTGAAGACAATAGCTTTGACGCGATTGTTGCCATGGAAATCATGGAACACATACAAGATCATGAAGTCTTCTTCGCCGAATGCCATCGCATATTGAAACCAGGCGGATCCGTATATATATCTACCCCGAATATTTTGAGCTTAAAATCCAGAAGTAGATTCTTCTTTACTGGTTTCTTTTACAGCTTTAAACCGTTGGAAATTAGAAATTACGACGGATTGCAGCATGTAGCGTCGTTGACCCTTGACCAGTACGATTACCTGGCGGTCAAAAAAGGATTTAATCGAGCAGAATATGCGTTCGACAAGCGTCAAACCACGTCCGTTCTGATGATGGTGCTTTACCCATTCCTTTGGTTGATGAGTAAAATCAAAAAGACAGGTAGCTTCCACAATCAAATTGATCTGCTTACAGGACGAATCATCTTTCTAAATTATTCCAAAGCATAATTGAATCGATAACCACTCTACGGTATTCTCATCACGATCAACACTATGGTTAATATATTATATCGTGCCACTAATATCAGCCCAAGGAGAATAGTTATAGAAATTTAATACGGAATCTGTGCTCTAATCAGAATATTATTCTAATATTACCGAATATTTCCGTTTCATTATTCTGAACGAAACGGTTACGAGATCTACATGGACGCAATAGATAGAGAGATATTGAAGCTTCTGCAAGAAAATGCAAAGCAAAACACCAAAGAAATAGCGGGCAAAATCGGGTTAACAGTTTCTCCCACGTTTGAACGCATCAAAAAGCTGGAGCAGAACTACATTGAGAAATACGTAGCCATACTAAAGAAGGAGATGGTTCAAAAATCGATGATTGTGTATTGCCAGATTTCTCTTTCGAACCATGCACGCGAACTGATCGACAGTTTCAAAGAGCAAATTCTTGAGCTTCCTGAAATTATGGGATGTTACCACGTATCAGGCAACTACGACTTCCTGCTTAAAATAGCTACAAGTGACATGAACGCCTACCAAAAATTTGTGATTGACGAATTGTCGGTCATAAAAGGAATCTCCAACGTACAGAGTTCGTTTGTGATCGATGAAATCAAAAACGATACCGTATACCCGCTCTAACTAGTTGGTTTTCCACTCAATTTTGAAGTAACCTGTACCACCGTTACCTCCGGTCTTGGCTGAAGTAGTTACGGCACTATTATTAATTAATGCACCATTGCCTCCCTGGCCACCGTTGCCATATCCACTCTGATTATCTCCTCCCTGACCACCTTGTCCAGGGAAACCATGTCCGGTCATATCCAACGGCACACCATTGGTTCCATTTGCTCCTGCCGGGTGACCTGGGCCAGCAGCACCTCCGGTGATTTCACCGGCCGTATTGCTCGAACCTCCGGATCCCGGAAGGGCTTCATAAATTGGAATTGCACCGGTTTTAAACTCTGACTTGTCACCGTTTAAACCAATGTTATTCGCAGTACCACCCTGACCTCCAGCTCCAATAATTACTGTATACTCTACGTTTTGATTGATGGTTACGTCACTGTGTGTAATGAGTTGGACGGCACCTCCGCCACCACCACCACCGGTTGAGTGTGCACTGGTGTAGGTAATACCTCCACCGCCTCCACCGCCTCCACCAACCAGGGTGATTTTAGCCGTAACATTGGCCTTATCAATGGTAAAGGTATGTGTTC
>DIYD01000153.1 GCA_002428905.1 Bacteroidetes bacterium UBA6063
GCGTGTTTGCAAAACCCGCCAACTGAACGCCTGATAATGAATCTCGAACCACATTACCAAAACCGGCAAGTTGCGCACCGGTTACCGAACCGTTGGTGAAGCCTCCGAATCCAGACAACTCAATGCCCTGAATACCAGATGTAGCACCCGCCAGCAGGTTGAAGGATACGTTAAACGTATCGCTGGCACTATTGGCTCCGGCAGAGCCAATGGGATACAAAAATGTGAATTGAACTTTTGGTGGTTGGTTGTCTGTTTGTGCGAATGAATAACCTACTGTAGTTATCAAAATCGCCAGGATAATATTTCTCATTTTTATTGTCTTTCCTTTTGTACTGTTAAGACAATCCAATGGGCAACCACCCCTATGTTTGATAATATTTTTTTAGAATACCATGGCAACTCGATACCCGAGCATCAAATCCAGGTTTCGGTTACCAATGGTCTCAGAATAAAATGGATTTGTTACAAGTCCGAAGCCATGCTCCTGCGTTGAAGCATTATAACTCTGCGTGTAATAGGCATTGAGAACAGGACCAGCGCTTAACCCGAGGTTTTTTGCCCATTTCCAACCAATAGAAGGATGTACCTGATTTAAAATGTTCCAGGGTTGGATAAGCGCGCCTTCGCGTTCTCGAACAACATGGGCCTGCACTTCCATCCCCATAAACAAACCACTCTTGAACGACTTGCGCGTACCCAAACCATATCCAATAGCCATTACCGGTGCATCCGCCCGATGACTTACCGACAAAATATTATACAACCTTCCGGTTCCTGTTTTCAACGCCAGGGTACCATGAAGTGTTGGAGAGTATTGCAATTCCAGATCGTGAATGCCATGTTTCACAAAATTGAGCAAACCAATACTTACGCCAGACTCCACCGTATCACAAATATTGATTAAGGCTACCTGTACGCCGTTCAGTTTGTGGGTAAAGTTTAAGAAGGTGCTTATCTGTGAACCTCTTGTATAGCGCTTGGCAAAATTCATAAATCCTGCCACCTGTAAACCGTTTAAACGACCTGCATAATTGAAAAACCCGGCAGCCTGCAATCCGTTCTGTTTCCGGCCCGCTACATTCACAAAACCTGCAACCTGACTCCCTGAATTCTCCTTGTTGTAATTGACAAAACCGGCAAACTGATATGCGTGCGATTCTGCCCAGGTGGTGTTTAAGAAGCCTGCAACCTGTACACCTCGGACAGCCGGACCAGAGTTCATAAACCCTGCCACCTGAATGCCAGTTACCTGATTAACAACCGTATTGGAAAAACCAGCAACCTGCACACCATATAAATCCCAGCGGTTCACATTATTGAATCCGGCAACTTGAACACCTCGGGTTTTCCCACTCACTACATTGGTAAGACCTGCAATCTGTGCACCATACATGTGTTGTCTGGTAATGTTAGCTAATCCTCCAATTTCAATACCACGCAATCCAAAGCTATATCCAGCTAACATGTTAAACGAAAGATGATTACTGGTCTTACCACTCATTTGCTTATTGGTGCCCAACATTGGGAGAAATGAAAACTGTGCTAATTTTTTTTCATATACACGAATATTAGCCATATGATGGAGCGTAGCTCTGTTGATCAAGGCCTGGGTAAGAACGGTAGAATCGCTTGAGGTATTCAAATCCTGGTCAAACGGTTTCTCCTTTACCGGTTCCAGTGCAATTACCAGGTCGGATAGTTCTTGTTTACGTATACGCAGTAAGGTGTCTTTATAGTTCTCCTTTGCAATGGCGATTTCAACATAGTCTGTATCGCCTTTAACCTTGAGATCATAGCCTCCCTTTTGACCGGAGGTAGTTGCCTTTAGACTGTTCACCTCATAAATAGAAGCGTTTGTAATGATCGCTCCAGTATTGGCATCTACTAACTTACCTGAGACCGCGTACTTCTCTTGTTTTTTCTTTCTGTTTTTTTTGGCCTTAATAATTACGAACGATCCGCGCTCGAGATAGGTAAACCGGTCTTCGAATAAGTCGTTTAATATCACGCTTACACTCGTTTTGGTGTATGTTAAGGTTACCGCGCTATCTCCATTTATCAAATCAGAGGGATAAGAGAACACAAAACCTGCTTTTTCCTCTATGGTTTCCAGTACATATTCCAATGGAGATTGATTGGCATAAAGGTCAATTCGGGCCTCAAGCAGGCGCTCTGCAAACACCGAGCTGGTTGCCAAAAGAACAAGGAAGGTTGACACCCACAACCGCATCATGTGCCTAGTTCTCACCATCTTCTATGATAAAGTTGTTAGACGAATCTTGCCGCACTTTGAGATTGATCGTATTTGCGATTATGTCAAGGATTTCCCCAATTTCCTGATTTTCGAACTTAACATTGATCTTTCTGTTCAACAGTTGATCATCGGAAATCAGGATGGTTGTATCATAAGCTTCATTCAGGGCTTTTACTACTTCATAAAGCTTTGCGCGCTTGAAGTTCAGTCTTCGATTTCTCCAGAATTGTGTGGTTATTGCCTTTATATCGCGCTTAATCAACTTGCCTAGTTTGGTATAGAATACGGCGGTTTCTCCGGGTCTTAGCTGTACTTTATCGTCGCCACTACCTACCTCAACCAAACCGGTTTCTACCTGCACTTCAATACTGTCTTCTTGCGCATTGGCATCTACATTGAAGCTTGTGCCCAACACCCGAATCTCAATCTCGCCTGTTCGAACCACAAAAGGTCTGGTCGTGTCTCTGGCAATCTCAAAAAAGGCCTCTCCCTTTAACTCTACCACCCGTTTTTTACCTTTAAATTCCTCTGGATAACGTATTTCGGAGTCGGCATTTAATTCAATGGAAGATCCATCTGTTAGCGCCACCGTTTGACTTTCCGTTGTTGTAATTGCTAATTGGTCGGGCTTTGTTGACGTCATGTCATAGACCAGGTACCCGATGGAGAACATCACAATTAAAGTGGCGGCTATACTTACCCAGCGTCTTAACTGTAATACACGCGTATTGGACGTTGGCTGTATTTTATGCTGCACCTTGTTCCACGCCGCATCGATGTCAATTTCAGGGATATCCGTCACAGGTTCAAAATGCGACGGAATGGATTCCGCCCAGAGCATTCGGGCATCTGCAAGCGTCTTTGCATTTTCGTCGGAAGATTGTACCCATGATTCTAATATACGTACTTCTTCCACGCTTGCTTCATCAGCAAGATAGCGTGCTATAAGTGCATACATTTGTTCGTCGGTGTACTCTTCCTTCATGCGCTATTTAACTATAGACAGTTCACTTTTATAAAACCCCTACTGTAAATTCATAAAATTCACACCATATCAATAACCAAAGCGGTAAATAGGTACCAAACTCAGCTCGAAGTACTTTAAGTGCTTTACCCATTTGATTCTCTACCGTCTTTATGGATATGTCTAATTCTGCGGCAATTTCTTTATACGATTTACCTTCAATCCGGCTAAGGTTAAAAACCGCTTTACAGCGATCGGGCAACCGACCGATGGCCTGATCAATTTGGGTTTGTAACTCTTTGACTTCCAGCACATCAACTGCAGTACTTGTATCGCGTTGAAATGCAACAGTACTTACCTGATAAGCATTCACCACTTCCTGGTGTTTGAAATGGTTGAATGCCGCGTTTCGAACAGATGTATACAGATACGATTTCAGGCTTGAATTGATCACCAGAGTTTCCAGCTTTTCCCAGAGTTTGTAAAAAACATCTTGTACGATCTCCTCTGCCAGGTCTTTTCGCTGAACATATTTTAGCGCAAAACCGCATAGTTCAGGGTAATACATGCGAAAAACCAATTCAAAGGCTTTTTCGTCTTTCGATTTTAGTTTTTCGAGTATGTCGTTTGTAGCTAGCAAGTGCGAACTGTGGTGCACAAAAATGGATTAATCTCGTTGCAAAGGCAAACAAGTTCAGTCGAATCGAATAAAAAAAGGCCCTGATTCCCATCAGAGCCGGTGTTACTATTTATTATGATGATCGGCATTTGCTATACCGAGCATTGAAAAGAATCTTGTTTCAATCGTCAATCAGCAATGGTGTAACATATCGTTAAACTTTCGCTGTTTATTTGGGCCAGATCTAGAGCCTGTCCGCTGGATTGCAGGGCATATATCAATTGACATCCCTGGCCAACTCCTTTACCGGTATAACAGGTTCCAATTCCATTGATCAGTACCTGATTATTGGTGTTCAGTTGCACCACTGAACCCGATGTACCCAAATCTCCTTGTCCACTACCTTGTGCCTCATTTGCTGCAACAGTGAGTACTACGCCCTGTGGAATGTTTCCATTCTGAATCTTTACATACACGTTTTTATGCTGCCCTTCACCTGATCCACGCACTACGGAATAGTTCAGCCAAATGGAAGAATCCGTGGCATTCTCAAACGACCATTGGTGTCCAGACTCTTCTGGCGCCTGCACATTAAGCGTTACACCATTTGTGGTGTTGCTCGCAAGCGCAATAGAAGACGTTTCTGGAATATTAATATGTAAAAGGTGGCTGGCCGTCTGATCGGTTTGGCCTGTGCAATACAAGGCCGCAAACGGCAAGAAGTTAAACAATACAATTAGGTAGCTCAATTTCATAACAGCGTTGTAGTAGTAGGTCTGATTGCCTGGTTAGGACAAAAAGACAACTGCAAGGAAGGGCATTTCCTCAATCGCTGGCAATTCTTACCTGTTTTTTAAAAAATAGTGTGTATTTGTTGAAATTATGCGTCAACCTACATGACTTGGGCTTTCACCAAAGTAGGATTTAAATGAGGTGGTGAAATAACTTAGACTCCTAAAACCGGTCTTTTCAGCAATTTCCGATAGATTGCCATAGTTCATAATGATCAAATCGCGTGAACGCTTCAGTCGGTATTCGCGAACAAACTGACTTACCGATTTGTTGGTTGTACTCTTGATTTTTTTCTGTAATCCGGATGTACTCATGTGCAGTGCTTCGGCAATATCAGCCATACTCAAATCGGGATTCCCTAATTCGGTTTCGACTACTTTCTTCAACTTCTTTAAGAATCGGGTTCCTTCCGTTTCCGTTACTATTTGTTCCGGAGTGGTGTACATCTTTTGCAACAGTTTCTCTCGGGTGCTTATGAGATTTTTACATTTCAGAATCAGCTCGTCCATCAAAAATGGTTTCGTAATGTAGTCATCTGCCCCAAACTCAAGTCCAGATAATTTTGTAGCTGGGGTTACACTTGCTGTTAAAAATATCACCGGTATGAGCTCTGTATTTTCATCCATTTTCAACTCCCGTACCAGGTCAAACCCGTCCTTAACCGGCATCATCACATCGGATACAACAAGGTCAGGCATCACGCGCCGTATAAGGTTTAAACCTTCCTGGCCGTTCGCCGCTGCCTCTACATGAAACTTGTGTAAGGTAAGTATATCTACTAACGTATTTCGTAATTCCGCCTCATCTTCAACAACTACAATTTTGTTTTTGATCATCTTCGATTTTCGTCTTACGTGATGGCGATTGGATCACCTAAAATTACCACAAGAAAATAAACTCATCGAAATACTTATTCACACAGGTATCCTATTACAGCCTTACCTTCATCCCATATTTGATAGTACTTTCTACAAAATACACTAGTCTAATTTTTGGATTGAAAGTATCTTTACAGTTGTTATGAGACAGGACAAAACCATTCTTATCATAGACGATGAACAAAACATCCGTGACAGTCTTGCAGACTTGCTTTCTGTTAATGGCTATTTTGTGCTGCAATCCGATAGTGGCGCTAAAGGGGTTGAATTGGCTCAAACCCACAACCCCGATCTTATACTCTGCGATATTATGATGCCTAAGATGGATGGCTATCAAACACTTGAAATACTCAGGCAGAATGACAAAACCAGTACCATCCCCGTAATTTTCGTAACGGCAAAAGCCGAAAAACAAGCCTTCGAAAGGGGTATGCAACTCGGGGCAGCAGACTACTTACTGAAACCATTTACCTACAAAGATGTCAGCCTGGTTATAAACAGGTGTTTGGCCCGACAAACTTCTTAATCTTCTTCATGCGCTAATTCGTAGGGCAACCGCACGGTGAATGTTGTTCCTTTACCCAATGTACTCTCTACTCCTATTGTCCCCTGATTCATTTCAACGTACTCTTTAGCGATGACAAGGCCAAGACCTGTTCCGGTCACCTCACCGATATTTCGTGCCCTGTGGAATGGTTCGAACACCTTGTCCATTTCATCTTCTGGAATTCCAATGCCTTTATCGGTAACTCTTATCTCCAGATAGTCTTTTTGATAGTCAAGTTCAATCTTAGGTTTGTCGCCGAGAACCGAGTATTTAATGGCATTGGAGACGAGATTGTCTAACGCATGCTGCACATATTCGCTGGCAACGTAAAGTGGTTTAATTGTACCTGACACTTCCAGGTCCACGCTGTTTGCATCACGGGTTTTATTGAGCTTGTTGTAGGTGTCTACCACGCTTTGGCATAACTTAACCATGTCTGTTTTACGCGGAGTCGTTATCAATTCATCCGAAGATATTTTACCGAGAATCAATACATCATTCATCATGTTGGTCATGCGTTTCACCTCTTTCTGAATGCGGGTATCTGCCTTTTTGATAATGGACGAAATATTACCACCGATGTCGCGTGTAAGCATGCTGTACAATTCTGAATTACTCTGAATTACGGCTAGTGGTGTCCTGAACTGATGCGATGCCATGGACACGAATTGCGACTTCAATTGGTTCAACTTCCGCTCATGGTCAAGCGATT
>DIYD01000260.1:0-1083 GCA_002428905.1 Bacteroidetes bacterium UBA6063
TTGAAAGGTAGAACTCGCTGTTTGACCTGCACCTGAAAGTAGTGCGCTTACATCAATAACAGGGTTAAGCCAGTAATTGGTGTACTTGCTGTGCCAGAAAAATGCGGGTATCCAGGTGTCTGTGTTGCTTCCACGAATCCAAACGGAGTCTTCCTCATGTGCCTCATCACTGATATTCTTGTACCAGAAGGTCAGTTTCAAATCTGTACTTGAGGCATATGAAGACGCATCTACTTCTTTTATTACCTCGTTGTAAACATATGATCCTGAGTTTTTTACATCCAATACAAGCGATTTTGACCCACTGCGGTAATACGTTGCCGAACTGGTCGTTCTTAGCCTGCCCCTCGAATCTGAGTTGTTGTACGACCAACCCTGTATACCGGCAATGGTATCGGCGCTATCATATGTGTTTGCTGCAGCCGATTCAAAGTCGTCAAATGATATGGTATCAATTACATACATATTGGCTGTTATGGCGCCATTGCTACCATCGTAACAGGTGATCTCATTGGATATTTCCATGAACAGAACGTCATCTCCAGTATAACCAATGGTCAAATGAATGGTCATAACACTATCGCATCCCATAGCATTTGGAATGGTGTCGTTTCTTGTACCCGATGTAGTCCATATTTTTCCACTGGGCGAAGTGTAAGAGTCACATGCGGTATCGCTGAACGTGGTATCTGTTTCCAGACAGATTTCTCCTGTGGTAAAGGCAAAAGAAGTGCTTGCCAGACAAGTCAGGATTAGGGTGATCAATGCGTTTTTGGTGTTCATCTGTGTTTTTTAATGCTAAAACAGGAACACATAGCAATACAGTGTCGTATCGACTTTAGGCGAAAAAATGAAACTACTACTTACTATGCGACCTGTGGTCTAAAATCACCGCAAGTTATCCAAAAAGTGTTAGAGAAAGTGGATGAATTTTTGAAATGTTTTGAATAAAGAAGTCCGAATTATCCGATGATAAAAGAGGGAAATATGCTTCGATAATTATACAATTAATCCAGATGTAGCAAATACCTCGAAATCAACCATAGCCCCTCAATTGTTAAATTGCTACATTGCTACATTGCT
>DIYD01000260.1:1178-1407 GCA_002428905.1 Bacteroidetes bacterium UBA6063
CTACATTGCTACATTGTTCAATTACCCAAGGTGTACCTATTTAAATGCGTAAATGTGCATATTATCTGAGGCTAAATGCATGTTTCAAGCTATTTCCACATGTTCATATTTTCTCATTTCCACATTAGGTCGTAATCTTGCAGCGCCTTATGAGTTTGGAGAAGGAAATACAAAAACGGAAAACGTTTGGGATTATTAGTCACCCCGATGCGGGTAAAACCACGTTAAC
>DIYD01000260.1:1471-2682 GCA_002428905.1 Bacteroidetes bacterium UBA6063
GGTAAAACCACGTTAACAGAAAAGCTACTTCTATTTGGTGGAGCCATTCAAGTGGCCGGTGCGGTTAAAAACAACAAAATCACGAAAACCGCTACTTCCGATTTCATGGAAATTGAGAAGCAAAGAGGTATTTCGGTTGCCACCTCCGTAATGGCATTTGACTACAAAGACAAACTGGTGAACATTCTGGATACGCCGGGTCACCGCGACTTTGCTGAGGACACATTCCGAACCCTAACTGCAGTAGACAGTGTAATTCTGGTGATTGATTGCGTAAAAGGCGTTGAGGCGCAGACGCGCCGACTTATGGAAGTATGTCGGATGCGAAACACACCCGTAATTGTATTTATTAACAAGCTCGATCGAGATGGAAAAGATCCGTTCGATTTGCTCGATGAACTTGAAGAAGAGTTGAGTATTTCGGTGCGACCGTTGAGCTGGCCAATCAATATGGGACGTGACTTCAAAGGGGTGTACCTGCTTCATAATAAGTCGCTTAACATTTTTGAAGCTACAAAAACGAAAAAGGCAACGGATTACACGAAGGTGGAGAATCTGGAAGACCCTGTATTGGATGAGTTGGTTGGAGAACGTGACGCAAATCAACTGCGAGAAGATGCGGAACTGATTGAAGGTGTTTATGAAGAGTTTGACGAATCTTTATACCGCGAAGGACTTTTAGCGCCCGTTTTTTTCGGATCTGCTGTGAATAACTTTGGAGTTCAGGAGCTATTGGATACCTTTATTCAAATTGCACCATCGCCACAGCCGAGAAGTACCGATACACGAGAGGTTTTACCTGATGAAAACAAGTTTACCGGATTCGTTTTTAAAATACACGCCAACCTTGATCCAAAACACCGGGATAGAATTGCATTCCTGCGGGTATGTTCCGGTGAGTTTAAGCGCAACAAGTTCTATAAGCAGGTTCGCATCGATAAAGACGTTCGATTCAGTAACCCGTATAACTTCCTGGCTCAGAGCAAGAACGTAATCGAAAGTGCGTATCCAGGCGATGTAATTGGTTTGTACGATACGGGGAATTTCAAAATTGGTGATACACTTACCGAAGGGGAGAAGATGATGTACAAAGGCATCCCGAGCTTTTCACCGGAGATATTCAAAGAAGTGATTAACCTCGACCCAATGAAGAGTAAGCAACTCGAAAAGGGAATAGAACAGTTAACCGATGAAGGAGTAGCCCAATTGTA
>DIYD01000151.1 GCA_002428905.1 Bacteroidetes bacterium UBA6063
TCAATTTCTGCTGACGTTAAACAGATGGAAGGATATTCCAGATAGAACAATCATGTTAGTCAGTCGAACTAATAATTATGGTTTGAGTTGGGCTAAACCACTAAGGATTTTATTACTCATCAACCTCGTCTTTTTTATGGTTCTAAGCATTTTGATTTCTGATGTTTTGCGGTTTCAACCCAGTGTCAATTGGGATAACTTTAAGTATACTACAAAACACCTATGGAGCAACAATAAACTATATATACAATTGCTTGACCCTACCAGAAAATTCTCTTCGGTTTACCAAATGTCAGATATTCCTACAGCAGTATATTGGTTGGATTCATTGCAGAAGTTGATTCTTGGTATTTTCCTTTTTCAAATAATTAAGGGCTTCCGTAAGTATGTGAGTAGGTGACTCTAAAATAGCTGGTTGTGCAAAGTGACAAAATCGAGTGTCCGATTCCAAAAAAAAGGGGGCTTTTCAGCCCCGCTTTTGACCAAACTGATAAACAAACCAAGGTCTGGTTGTTTATTAGAGGCTTCGATAATACATGTTTTAGCAAAAATGTAGCGCTTTATTGCTAATAAAATGGTGAAATGACTACTTAAAGTTCGAAGCGCTATTCTTTCTTTTGTCAAGGGAGTTCATCTAGAATGAATCCAGATAATTTTTTCAAAATTTCAAATTAATATTTAACTGCAATGTTTTGAGTTCTTAGCGTTGTAAATCGCTCAATAGACGCGTGTGTGGGTAAGTTTAAGTGAAGATAAAATCATATCAGACTTGTCCACAATATCACCAAAAGGGGATTTTTTGACTTGAACCAAATGCAACAAATCCGTAAGTTCGGGGAACTAATTAAAACCTAATTACGAATGAAACTAAACCAAATAGACAACAACCGTGCTGTGCATGGTTCTTACCAATTCAAACAAATAGTATTTATGAAAAAAAGGAACCACCTCCATAGTAGAGGGCTGGTATTACTTGTACTGTTATTCATCGGAGCAGTGGCCAAAGCGCAAGTAATGATTAACCCAATGCCAATTGCCGGCTTTCAAATCGCCAGTAAAGACATCTTAAATTTTAATGTGGTTTATAATCACGCGGAACCCGTTAAAGTACAGTTTGAAGCAAACCTTACTGATGAGCGTGGAGCATTGGTAGTACAATACATTAGTGGTACGCAGACCCTAAAGTCTGGTGTAAATCAATTTAACCCAAACTCGTATAACATCACTCAAACTCGATACGTAAATACATCGATAGCAAATATTGAGCGCATGACTTCATTTTTGCCTCAAGGCGATTATTCCTATTGCATTTCAATGAAATGTGTGGATGCACCTGAGGTATGTGAACGTACAATAAAACTGGAGGTAGACTATTCGGCCTGTAACGATGTTCACTCAGAACCAGTTACACCATTGTTGTTGAGTTTTCCAGAAGATGAGGCTAAATTGAAGAACAAACGACCAACGTTTACCTGGATACCCCCAATGCCTATTGGCAACAATCCAAATCTGACCTATACGTATTCACTGGTTAAGATGTTGGATGGTCAAACGGCCGAAGACGCCATTCGCAGAAATAGAGCATTATTTACGCAAAGCGGATTACGTTCCATAAGCATCATGTTTCCAAACCAACTCAATGATCTTGTTGAAGGCGAACATTACGCCTGGCAGGTGAGCGCTGAACTAGGAGACCTTCACATTGCCACCAGCGATGTTTGGGAGTTTGAGATTGAGGAGGAGGAGGAAGTAACAGCCGCGTTTATCACCAAACGTAAAATCGGTTTAGAAGCGTACACACATCCAAGAGAACAGCCTTTTTTGTTGGTTTTAAACGAGCGTTATATACAAGATAATGAATGGAAGGTCAGACTTAAAGATGAAACAACAAACCAGTGGCAGGACTTGTCGTATCTGCATCTAAAAAAAGCGCTTGGTAAGAAAAATATTGAAATAAACCCAGCTGATATTCAAGATATGCAAGCCGGACATAGCTATGTATTTGAGCTAAGCGATCACAAGGGCGACAAGTTTTTTGTCCGAATCATTTTCACCGAGACCGAGGAAAAATAAACCACTAACAAAAACAATCAATTTAGCGATGTTAATTAAAATCAGAAAATCAAGATGGGCCAAAATAGTTGTGGCTTTTTTAATCGTGTTTATGTTTATGCCAATGCAGTTTCCTTTATCAGCACTGGCCTTATCTGGAGGACCAAACCCACCGGAATACTCAACTTTCCAGAAGGTGTCGCCGGGTAATATGGTCGACCCATTTACGGGGAACGTGCAGTACTCCGTTCCATTGTTTGAGATTGGTGGATACCCAATTAATCTAACCTATTCGGGTGACATCCATCCAGAGCAAAATGCTGGATGGGTTGGCTTGGGCTGGAGTCTGCAAGCAGGTTCAATCGGAAGAGCAGTTCGTGGTCTTCCGGATGATTTTAAAGGAGATAAGGTTGAACAGGAGGTAAAACAAAAGCCTCGTAAGATTCACACGTTTAACTTTCAGTACCAAAATAAAGCAGGGAAACAAGTTGAACTGGCTGGGCTTAAAGGAGGAATTGGTATGAATGGTTTGCCAACAATTACGCATGACAATTACCGGGGTTTTGGTATCAATTACGATGTAAACATGCATTTTAAGATTCCAGGTGGAATTGACTCCATTTTTTCCGACACATCTGGATGGGCGCCACCATTACAATACAGTTCAGTTTGGCAATTTGTTAATTACGACACGACCTATAAGGAAATCCCTATTCTGGATTTTAACACACAATATTCATCGACCGAAGGCAATAGCTATGAGGTTGTTCCAAGTCCTGGATACATTCAAGAACATCTGTTTAAAAAAGAAAAGGAGGAAGGTAAAAAGTTAAACATTTTGTTGTCCTCCCCGTCAATTCGATTTAGCAGTGAACAAGGTTTACAATCTCTAGGAATGAGTCATGGTAGAAATGACAGAGAGACCGGCAGAACACGAATTTCCAATTACTCAGCTAACTTTCAAACAATAGGTTTTGTACCGACTTTTAATCCAGACCGTTACGTGTCTGTTTGGGAGACCGCACTCGACCTTTCTGGTGATTGGTTGTTTCATGACGCAAGGGCATATTCGATGGGCTTTACCAAATCGGTTGAAGGCTTTGTTGGTGAGGATAATGCCATTAGTCAGACCAGTAAAGAGGCCTACGGTTATTTATACAATGGGCAAGCTGAAGGCCTTGAAGATGTATTGACCGACTATCAAACCGGCAATAAAATATTAAATAAATATTCTCAAAGTCTCTCACCTACAGTAGCCTCGTATGATGTGTTTAACATATCGGCTTCGGGAGTTGGCGGAAGTTTTAAAGTAAAATACAACAGCCTTGGCATCCTTTCTCCCCCAACGAGTAAGGTGTCATCGGTTTCCAATAAATCGATATCATCAGATTTGGGTGGAGGCACAAACGCAGAGATTGGAGCCAACCTGGGAATTAGGCACATTCTTAAAAGGACGGGTAAATGGGAAAAACAGAATGAAGCTGCTGAGTTCCTAGGTTTTAAAGAGCAAGCCTCCAATGACTTATTCGAGGAGAAATCGTTAAGAAACAGTTTTGAGTTTATTCAGTCTAATAACTCCTATAATCAACAAATTGGAGGCGACGTTGTCACTAGTTTTGGACTGAAAAAGACCAATTCCACTTTGGTTTCGGGCTGGAAGGCAAACAAAACACTGAGAACTATGGACGCAGACGTGACTACTTTAAGTGCAGATGTGTTTAAACAGGAGCGTGACGGAAGGCAACAGTTAGTGACATATTTGACCGCCAAAGAGGCAAAAGCACAAGGAGTAAATAAAGCAATCGAAGCGTATCGATTTGTAGAAGATAATTCGGGTTGCCAGAGCCGGTATGCACCAATTATTATTAGTTCTGGAGGGAACAATCACCATCTTCAAAATGATGGAATTGATCGGGATAAAGACTATCGAAAGGATCACCATATATCAGAAATCAATGTATTACAACCCAGTGGTGTACTATACAACTTTGGTTTGCCTGTTTACCAGGCTAATGAACATCATGTTTCCATGGCTATGGATATGGATGCTGGGCATAGGACACCAGATTATTATTCGTCAACAACGAATTACCAGGTGACCGGTAGCGAAGCTGAAGACAGCATAACGAATGTAAATGGTATCGACCATCATTATCGTCAGTCTACAACACCAGCGCATGCAACTACATTTCTACTTACTAATATTTTATCACAAGACTATTCCGATTTAACTGGCAATGGACCTTCAACGGATGACTTGGGAACTTACGTCAAGTTTAATTATGGCATGCCAGATTATCAATCGAGCAATACCGATCCTGAACACCACTTGTTTAACTGGACGGCTCCATACAAGGATGCTAACCTGGCACGTGGTTATCAATCCGACAATCTAGATGATCGAGCGAATTTTTCATACGGAAAGCGCGAGCAATGGCACATGCACAGTATTGAGACGAAGGATCGAATTGTATTATTTGAACTGGCTGATCGGGCCGATGGTTATGAGACCAATGGAAGACATGGAAATATCAAAACCGATGGCAAACAGCAAAAGTACTTAGCGGGTATTACGATTTACAATCGATCTGAATTTGAACGCCTGGGAGATCAAGCGGATCCAATCCAACAAATCAAATTCGACTATTCTTATGAGTTATGTAAAGGAATTACCTCTTATAGCGCACCTTCGGACACAACGGGATGTGGGGCCCACCCATTGCGCAGTTTAGGAGGCCAGTACACTACGACCGGGAAATACTCCACAGGTAAACTTACCCTGCACAAGGTAGAGTTTATTAGCGGGAGTCTTGGTATGGTAAGCCAGCCACCGTACATTTTTGAGTATAACACACGGAATCCAGATTATGCCTATGGCTCGGTAGATCGTTGGGGAACTTATCATCCGGTGAATTTATATAGCCCTACTTATGGCAACCTGGATGAATTGACCACACTTGCTGATAGACCATACACCTATCAGAACCAGGATAGTCTAGATGGGTGGTCGTCTGCATGGATGCTTTCTGATATAACCGTGCCTTCAGGATCAAAGATTTCCTTGGAATATGAGGCTGACGATTATGCATATGTACAGGACAAGGAAGCGCTGAGCATGTTGCAAGTGAACAGTCTGAGATTCGGTAAGAACAGCACCGATTTGAATACGCTTTATGGCGATGATGAGGGTTTAGAAATCGAAGTAGGCAACAGCGATGTAATTAACCTTGGTGATGCGCAAACACCAAACCGATACATCACTTTTGAAATGGAAAGTGGTAAGACGCATACCGATTATGTGCCCCAGGGAGATATCATTTTCTTTAGCTTCAATGTAAACTTGGCTAAGCGTGGCCAGGCCGATGCCTTTGAACAAGTTTCGGGCTTTTTTACCATTGAATCATCGGGAGATATTGCTGGAACCAATTTAGGATACATCAAGGTTAAACCCTATGACCTGTCCAAACTAAGGCCAGCTGTTGTTCATCCGGTTACCAAAATGGCATGGCAATATGCCTTTAGTAATCTGCCACATTTGATGAACCCTAAGGGCTACACCAATAGAAGTGACCTGACTGAAAAAATGGAAGATGTCGTCAACCAGGCAACTGGTATTATTCCAGAATACGTAAAGTCTCTTACAGGAGCTGCGGCCTATTACCAGGCACTGGGATATGCCCAGGAGGTAAACTTGGATAAATCCTTTTTACGCTTATTAAACCCGAATAAGATTAAGCTTGGAGGCGGGCACCGCGTTGCCAAGGTAAGCATTACCGACAACTGGTCCCAGATGCGGGGAGGAAAAGAAGTGTCGTCAACCTATTCAACCTCATACAGCTATACAACTAAAGAAGGTGATACAGACATTTCCAGTGGTGTAGCCATTTACGAGCCACTAGTTGGGGGTGAGGAAAACGCCCTGGTAATGCCGGTTCAGTATGCTGGATTAAAAGACGTCTATCTTCGTCAGCGGAGCGGACCAATGGCGCCAGTTACGGTTAGTTATGACATGGGGCCAATTGGTCATGAGTTTTACCCGGCTGCTGGAGTTGGTTATAGCAAGGTAACGGTTAAAAGTGATGCACCACATGCCGATATTGTAAAGCACCTTTCAGGTCGAACGGAATATGAGTTTTATACGGCCAAAGATTTTCCTACCATATCAAAGGTTACACCAATAGACAAACAGATAAATCGGTTTGCTCCTCCTGGGCAACGTTGGGATAACATACGGACGGATGAAGAAATTAAAGCAGATGGATCGAAAAGTGATCCAGATGATAAAGGAAAGAAAGTTGATTTTGAGTTTGGTTTAGATGTCCGGGTTAATCTGGGCTTTGCAGCTGCTGTTCAGGGTTATTTAATAGAGCAGAACGATATGCATGGTAAGGCCAAATCGGTTAAGACGTTTAAGCCAAATGGTGATGATCCGATTAGTGCTACCACCTATCATTACAAAACTGATCGACTAGATGGAACGGGCAATCTTGTAAACGAGGTTTTAGTGCTTAAAAATGATGGTACTCATGAGCAAATGGAAATGGGTGTACAGATTGACCCAACCATTTTTGCATATCGTACAGTGGAAATTAACCAGGATGGTGCAATAGCTCCGGAGTATAACATGGCTCCAGCGATACCTGTATTCTCCATGTTCGGCACATACGCTATGTACTCCAATGATTCCAGAGTAATGGTCATGACCAAACAAGTTTTTAGAAATGGCATATTGGATCGGGTAGAACAATTTGATAAAGGTGCACATACCTTTGCCCAAAACCTGGCCTGGGATGGACTAACCGGCAAGGTGGTTTTATCCTCATCAAAGGATGAATTTAACGACTACATTTATAGCCTAAGCAAACCTGCCTACTGGATGAATCCATCGCTAGAAGGTGCCTACAAAAACATTGGTTTAGAAATTACCGTGCAACCTAGCGGGGCTGGTATTCAAAACCCGCTAAATGCGCTTATGCCGGCAGACGTGTTGGTTAAAAGTGACTTTTCTACTTCGGATAAATATTGGGTGTTGGATATAGATAAGGCCAACGGACTAGCCACCTTGATTGACAAAGATGGAAATGCCTTCGTTCCAACAACAGGTGCTAAATACAAGGTGCTTCGATCAGGCCATAAAAACCTACTTCATTTAGGCGCCGAGACGGTAGTATTAAAGAATAATCCAATTAACAAAACAACTGGTCGTTGGGATGAAGCTTCGACCTGGGACAAGGTGATTTCAGCCTCTGCCATTGATTATAACGATAAGAGACACTTATTACATCACTGGGATTACTGCTTTGAGTCAGATTGCAACACTATTACATACAATACACTTTCGGGTGACGAAACCGCCTATGGTTATGAATTTTGGAACAGCGGGCTATATGATCCATCTTTTGGTCATAACCTGGAAACGTTGGAAACTGGGCCAGGTGGAACAGATTTCTATGGTAAACCTACATCCTGTACATGTGCAGGAGAAACTGGACCATATTCCTGCGCGGTGTGCTATGACAAGGGACACGGTGTTAACGATAATATCAATCCATATGTATTTGGAATACGTGGTATCTGGCGACCGTCATCTGAAATTATCTACTATGAGAAGCAGGACAACTATGTGCAGCGTACCCAAGAGGAGTCAACACAAGGCAATGCCAATACCACCAACATTCGTCACGCTGGTTATTTACAGAATTACCAACCTTATTGGTCATACAATCAGTCAACCAGCACATGGGATCGCAATTTTTCGCAAAGTATATCCAATCCCTGGACCTGGAAGGACTCGGTCACTAAAACAGACATTTATGGCAATGACCTGGAAACAGTTAGTGCCTTAAATGGAATAAAGAATTCGGTTCTTTATGATTACCAACGGAAGCTACCTGTGGCAACAGCAGCGAACGCAGCATACCATGAAGTGCTTTTTGATGGTTTTGAAGACTACTCAAAAGATGCAAGAGTTGAATTGGTCTGTGATGAAATGAATACCTTGACCCAAACCAATGTAGATAGTTGCTGGCAAGCAGAGCTGTGTGACCAGAACAGGCATTGGCAAATTGCTGAAGCGTTAATTGGAGGAACGAATCGGATTAGTGACCAGCATGCTCATACAGGTAACCAGTCACTGATGATCGGATTAGGAGAGACCAAAATTGATATGGTTAATCACGATAGAAGCAATTATTTTTCACTTCCTACAGGATTGCAAACCAACTACTCAATTCAAAGTGGAGATTTCGCTCAAAACTTCTACCTGAGACCTCCAAACAATCAAGAATACATCATTAGTGTCTGGGTAAAAGAGGCGTTTAATGGCCAGTTTGAGCTTAAACTGGATGATATTGTTGGTCAACCCATTACATTGACTCAGGAGAATGCCAAGGTATATGTTAACGGCTGGGTAAAACTGGATTATCGTTTTGCACTTCCTGCTAACGGACAACTAGGAGATCTATTCCTAGTCAATAATCATAAACAAGGTCAAGCAACACCAGCACCGTGTTACATCGATGACATCATGATCTTCCCGGCTGATGCGGTTATGACGGCTTATGTATATGACCGAGATAAAAAGCGGTTAATGGCCGGTCTGTCAGCAAACAACTTTGCCACCTATTATGAATATGACGAGGAGGGCAAAATGGTTCGCCAAAAGGTGGAAACCGACCGAGGAATAATGACCGTAAGTGAATCCAGATCAAGTCTAAAAAAGTAAGCCATGAGAAAAGTACTATTAACACTGGTAATTGCACTAGCTGTGCAACCCATATTTGCTCAAGAAGCAGACGCAGAAAAGCCATGCTATCTCAATACCTATAAAACGCTGCGATATGTCAATCAACAGTTGATAGATTCAGCTGTCAGCCAACAAGGAACATGTAATGGGGTAGTGTATAAAACGATAAACGATGGTTTTACCCAATACCTATGGTCAGATACGGTACTTACGGTCTACCCGCAATCAAACATGGTAACCCTGGCCAACACGGTAAAAGCTATTCAACAACCCATAGATGTAAAAGTCAAGCGGAAGAATATTCCGAAACAGGAGGCTATGGACGATTGGAGCCGGATAGCTAAAATTCAGGGAGCAACTAATATCAAAACGGAAGAAAAAAACGGCTATCTGCATATCACCTATCGAATTAAGCGAAGCCAGGTTATGGTCAAGGTAGATACATTAACCAACGAGGCTATTGAGACGGTAACGACCACAAAAACAGTAGACAAAAACGGCCAAATTAACCTGGAGCGAATCGTTCATAAGCGGACTGAAAGTGAGCCTTCTGGCCTTCGTATTGAAGCCATAATCGACCCAAATCAGGTCATAGACCTAAACCAAAACACCTTAACAAGCTCTATGATAAACCAGGGCTTTACATTGTATAACCTATAAGCAAACCAATGAAGAATTTTACAAAAAGAGACAACCGAGTTTTTCCTATTGAGCTCCTTTATATAGCTGCATTGATTGGCCTAATTCTGAGTAGTGCCCAAACTGCCAGCGCCAAATTGTATACCTATGCCCAAACCGGAGTGGTCAACGTGAGTGGTATTGGAGATACAGCAACATCATTTGATAAATTATACCCACTATATTCCAACCCAAATTGGACCAACGATTATTACAACCGCCAAATCAAAAACCGAATTATCGTTAACATCGATCGCGGTAATCTGAATTATATATCAAATCGGATTGAGCTAGATGTTACCTTGCTGATAGAAAGCGATAAACTCATAGGCGGTTCAGTGACACCCCAGAGTGCATTTAGTAAAACAGTCAAACTGGTTTACGACCCAGCGCAGACGGCAACTGAAATTGATCAGGTGGTGTTGACTTACGACGATGTAGTGTTTTCCAGAGCAACAGTTACCAATATAGTAATTACTGGTTCTTCCTTAACCTACCCGGCTGGGAAACTTCCCGTTATTCAACTAGAAAATCGCACCGAAATCGAGCGGGTATTTAACCTGGATCGAACACCGATTAACCCCAATGCATTAACGATTAGCAAAACAAATCAAAATCGAGATGGTGATTTTCAGTATATAACAATGAACTGGCCTTTAGACACCATGGCCGAGGCCTACGAGGTTGAATTTTTGTTTGTGCATGATCCAGTTTCAAGAACTCCTGGAGCTATTGCACTTACGTCGGTTGATGTAGATTTTAGCCATAATGCAACTCGAATCCGTATCGATGATTCCGCATCGTATACCATACCAATCGTGTTGCCCGAAGGTTTTTTGATTTACCGTGTAAGAGCAATCGGAGAAAAACTTCAGCAAGATATTTTACCCAAAAACCAACTTTGGTCCTTACCTGATAAATGTACCATCGCATCACTTGGCAATGGATTTGGGAAGTTTGTTCTTCAAGTAGACAATTACGATAACGACTTAAACTGGAATTTTACCAATACCTATGCCGAAGAAGGTAAGTATTCCGAAGCTCTGGTTTGGTTCGATGGTATGCTTAGAAACAGGCAAGCTTTGGGCATGGATAATGAAAACAATTTGCCACTGATTTCCTCTTCCATCTACGATCATTTAGGAAGAGAAATGGTTAGCGCTATGGCTTCGCCTTTCTTTGATGATCTAGGTTATGCGTATCGCGATAGCATTAACCTAAATTCCACAGGAAATAAATATTCTTATGATGATTTTGATCTGAATTACAACAGTACAGGCCTTACCGATGAGATTTTCGTGGACTCAATGAGCGATCTGCAAAACACTGGAGCAAACTATTATTATTCAGCCAATTTTAATAGCGACATACAAAACATGGCCTTTACCGATCAAGTAAAACGGCGCCATGGATTCCTGCCCGATGCAGATGGTTATGCCTTTAGTCAGTCCGAAGCCACTAACGATGGTACAGGCCGTATGGCTCGAACGGGTTCGGTAGGTAAAACTCATCAACTGACCGCGTATCATGCCAACGGCAATTTGGAGACTGGTAAAGAAGTACGAACCTGGGATGGTACGCCATTTCAAGAGGAATTATGGAAAATGTTTGGCAATGAAGTTGGGCATTACTCGAATTATAAAAAGGTGATGACCCAGGATGCCAACGGGCAGATTTCAGTGGCTTATATCGATCTGTATGGAAGAACTGTAGCCACAGCACTTGCTGGCAAAATTGACAATACACCGAGTCTGGATCCGATCGCCTCGTCGAATTATACAACCGAGTTGGACATTCGACTGGGTAACACCATCGACGATTTGAATCAAAAACAGATCAATCATTACTTCACTGTGGTGCAAGCAGACACGTGGGAGTTTACCTACGCATTTAATCCACGATTAATGGACCCAGAATGTGATACCCAGTTTTGTTATCACTGCGCCTATAACCTGACCATTGACGTTAAAGACATGATGGGCAAAAGTGTATTAGTTGGTGGCCCAATTACCACTTATGTTGGTTCAATTACCGATTCGGCGGGATGTGATACTTCGGTTCGGTTTAGCCTGCCTCAAAATCCGTTAAAGGTCTATCTTGATGCTGGTGAATATGCTTTAACCAAGACTTTGACCTTAAATCAGGCCGGTCTGGTAGAAAACAGAGAGAATTATTTTAAACAGTCGGGTTGCGTTAAACCATTTACCGAATTTTTAGCCGATGAATTAAATCGGTTGGATATTACCTGTGAATTGAGTTGTGATGAATGCGACGAGCAACTTACGGCAATGGATCAAAAGAAAGATAGCATAATCCTTTGGTGTGCCGAAGCTCTTATTGATACAAGTCTGCACGATGACTTCAATCAAATTGTCGAAGAAATTGCCTCTTTACAAGAGGTTTGCGATGAGATTTGTGAGGAAACCGGGCCATGTGATGTATTGTATAAAAACATGTTAAGCGATGTCTCGTTGGGCGGACAATATATGAAGTATTTCTCGGTGGATTCTACCGGACAAATACAGCATCAAATTGGCGATGCTGGTTTTACAACGGCTTCAATCCTACAAGATAATTGGTGGGACTGTAATCCTGGAGGCTCCCCCAACTACCAAAACTGGCGAGACCCCGAAGGAGGTGATTACAAAGATGAAGATGGTGAAATATCCAGGATTTTGGTGACCAATAATAGCCCGGAATCTGTAAGTGGAACCTATGAGGTAATCAATGGTAAGTCGTACGTACGACCGCATAACTTAAAGTACGTTACAGACTTTATCCGTTACTGGAAAAATTCATGGGCGGAATCGTTGGTTTACATGCATCCAGAATACTGTTATTACACCAAGTGTAAGGCCATAGAAGGAAGTTATGACTATGATCTAAAACTAATAGCAACCGAAAGCAGTGCAGAGGCTCAGGAAAAAGGGTACTATAACCCATTAAACTCAGGAGGGTTAGGATCGTTACAACTAACTGGTGGTCCGTTTACGATTGACTATTCTAACTTGGAAACAGGATCAATAGAGCGAGATCCGATTACATTGACTTCGTATTATAGCAGTGCTTCCACCTCACTGGAAAGCTTGCTAAAAAATCACACGTACAAGGTGGAAAACACATCAGGTGATTGTGCTGACACCACACTTACCATCTGGCAGATATACGAGCAATACCGAATGGATAATGGCATTGCCTCAAACGTGATCTCGCAAGACACCTGTATTGAAGACGTTTTTTGGCCTGTATTAAGAGCCCTGTACCTATCGGTAAAGCAAGACTGGCTAATTGATTACTATACTACCGAATGCCCAAGCGGCACCGGATGTGGTGATGTCATTCCATCCAATCTTATTAATGTAGCGCGATGGGAAGGTGCTGCTGATATCATGGATCTAATAAATGTTGATCCAATATGGCCGGGTATCGATACCTTCTGCAAGATGGATAGCCTGGAGGCTAGAATGGATGAATATGTTGCTTCCACCTGCCAGACCAACTGCGAGCAGAACGTGGATCAATGGCTGGTTTGGTTAAATGGTTGTGACCAGATTACAAACTTGACTTCGACCAAGCTTGACAGTTTAAAACAAGATTTGATTCGCCTATGTGTTAGTGGTTGCGATATGGACCACCCGTTTGGTTCTATATCCAGAGCTCCGTATAATGGGAATTTAAACGAGTATCCAGATGCGAACATTCACGATGTGTTTGTTCGATACTTGGGCCCGGATTGGTTTAGTGAAGGGATTTGCGATGATTTACTAATTCAATTCCCAGGGTACTATGGGCACGATTATCTAGCGCAAGACGATCCAAAAAACATGGATTGTGCCTGTGATTCGGTCAAGTGGCATACAGCGGCCAGTTGCCCAGATTTAGTCATCTATGATTCCATTCAAGAAAATTGCGAATGCTCGTACCCACATGATTTATCCATGGCAAAAATCAGCAAACGCCATGTATTTGATTGGGAGAAATGTCAGAACTGTATTACCTGTAAAGATCTAAATGAGCCGGTATATGAGTTTATGCAACGCTATGATTCGGCATCGCACAAGTTAGACTCACACGTGTATCAAAACCTATTAACCACCTGGTTAAACCGTTATTTCGGATTCAACCTAACCTATGAAGAGTATGCACACTTTGCCTACGACTGTGTTCAGGATACCAACCACAATTCTACCTGGCTCGAGGTATGGAACCATATTGGCTTGGACCGTATGGTGGTGATTAACGATAACCAAATCGAACATTTCGATGGAGCACCAAGCAGGTATCAGCATGTTTATGGTAATAGAAACAAGGTTAGAAACCAACTGGTGATTAGCCAGCCCACCATAGATTTAAGAGACATTATTGATTTGGGTTATCTAAGAGCCCCGAAAGACAAAAACGATAATGAAGAAGCAGCCTTAGTTCAGCGCATCTACAAACCCGGTATGGAAATCCCATCTATTCAAGGCATGCAAACACCAGAGGCTGAAAATATAGCCTGTAAATGCGAGCGTATTTTAACAGTAGGCCATATGATGGACAATGGTCAAAACAATGGACTGAGTGCAGAAGACCTGTTTGCCCAACTCTACGGACCTTGGTACGGTGTGAATTTTAACGATGCAAAGAATGCCTGTTGTAAGCTCTGGAATCAACAGGAAACCGATCCACCAGGAGGCCCATGTACGCCAACTGGGTTTGAGCCAGGGAAGCAGTTCGATAGTACACAGGTTTCATTTGTTCATGATGAGTATAATGATGTGAATGACCCTGCACATGACCCGATAATTGATCAATTAGATGGCAACTGTACACCACTTGCCAGCGTGAATACAGACAAAGGGTATCTGGACACATGCGGGTGTAAAGAACTTAAACAAATCGATGAGGATTATACCAGTTACGTGAATAGCGGTGGTACACTTTCTAAAGAAGCTTATGCTTATCAGGTAAAGGGTTTTGCCATTGATAACATCGACAAGCTGTTGGAAGAGTGTGAAAAGATGTGGAACACAGGGGTAAAGAAAGGCAGTGATGGTCAACCTAATACAAGCTGGACTACAACAGCAAACTGGTCCAAAATATCAACCACAAACCTTAAGCGTTATGCGGTCAATATGGATTGGCTGCTTAATGAGAGCCTATTGTGTAATCCAAAAACCGAAGAACCGTGTTTGGATCACATCCCATGCGGAAAGCTTACCAAACACTTTATGCGGCTCTGGGGAGAAATTGGAGCAAGCACTTTAATGGGGTCAACACCCGTGCCAAGTGATATGGTTACCTATAGCGAAGTGCCTCAACAACTTGGTTTGCTTTATGATTGGATGCAGTTTGTAGATCAGCAAGACCCTTCTGGAGATGAATGGACCTATAAATTTCAGTTCCTGGGTCATTTAAAAGATTCATTGAATAGTATTTTCTCTACCTGCGATGAAGATAGAGAATACAGTTTGCTTTGGTTCTTTGCGCGCTTGCGTGATTGCCATAAGCCAAGAACCCAATATACACAACCTTGTTTGGATGAGCTTTCGTGTAGAGATGTTGGTGATCTGTACCGCAAGTTCTTAATCAAAAACCCCAAACCAGACGATAATGGATATGGGCCTATTAGTTCGGTGGTTGCAGCACGAGATTTAGGAGAGTTATACGACAAGTATGACCCTTTTGAGGGTGTGGTTACCCAGCAAGTTCAAGATATGTTGGACTGGCTGGATGATCTGGAGCTTTTCTTTAACAAAGAGTACAACCATTGTTACAATAAAAAATACGGAACAGGCATACTTGATCTAGGCGAGTTTTTAGCCTGGACCTATAAGTGTGATACCTCACTGTTGCGAACCTACAAAGCAGCACCTTGCCCTGATTGTTATGTGGCTGACACCGCCTACCTTGAGGCATTTAGAGGGTTCTTGGATCATATAGTGGAGAGACCAGAACCAAAGTACCTACATCAATCTCTCTGGATAATGAAGGGTAATGGAAATTTTGACATTACCAGTTTTTATGGAAATCCAACATTGTATAACAATGGATTCTCCGACAGTCTGGAGTATATATTAAACGAAGTCGATGTACCGGAGTTGGATGTGACCATCGAAGATCGCAATGGTTATACCTTGGAATTTAACCTATTATTCCCAAGCGCTGAGGCCAAATGGAATTTTGGGGAGATACTCGAATTCATCGATATATACCCGGTTAAATCTGGAGGTTGTAATCCTCCTAACCTGTTTGAAGTAGTCGCTGTTTATGAGCTGCCTGGTAAATACTGGAATTCAGTAGATAAACCCAACTGTCCTAATGTTAAAATTGGCTTGAAGAACTACTGTAGAGATACAATCACCTTACTAGGTCGATTTAAAAACCACCATATTGGCCAGCAGGTATCCTGTCTAAGCTGCAATAGACTTTGCAACAAGCGGTTCTTTAGGCCAATTCCTAAACAGGATCGCTGTCACACAACGGCGGTACGACTAGCTATCGAAAACGCGTTTATTCGTTACGATGACTATTTAACTCAAATGGAGAAGAGCTTTGACAGTCTTTATTTGGCCTCCTGTATGAATAGTACAGGCCTTAATGAAGAGACTCGTCTTGCTTATCAGGATCGCACCTACCACTACACCCTGTATCACTACGATCGGGCAGGTCAGCTGATTAAGACTGTACCACCAACCGGTATCGATTTTGAAAATCCATCGCTTTCAACCACCGATCGTAATCTGCTAATTAACGATCGGATCGAAAAAGCGCATCAGCATTGGTTTAACCCAATCAGTCAGCCTAAAGCTCCAATCTACCATACGCTGGTTACCCAATACAAATACAACTCACTTGGAGAGCTGATCTGGAGTGAAACACCCGATGGTGGTATAACCCGTGCCTGGTATGATAACCTTGCCCGACCAGTACTTTCACAAGATACGAACCATGCTGATCCAACTGGAAGCTCAGCTGGAAAATACGGGTACGTACTGTACGATGAATTGGGAAGAACCATTGAGTCCGGTCAGATCGACCGGTCAACTTATGGACCGGGACTGGTTACCCACCACAAGGCAGCTACGCCAAATGATCTAGCAACGATTTTGGATGCCTCAGCAACACCTGGCGATAAAACTCAAATCGTGCAAACCCAGTATAACAAACCTGCCAATGGCAGTCGTATTAGTTCAGCCTTCAGTGATCTGGGAGGTCAACGGAACCTTAGAAGTTCAGTTGCATCGACAACCTACGAAGAGGTCAATGACGATGATTCCACGACCTATGACCAAGCCACATACTACACCTATGATGCCATGGGCAATGTAAACCGATTGGTACAAGACATTGAGGCCCTTGATCCACTAGAAAAGAACCTGTTTAGCATTGATTATTCCTACGACTTATTAAGTGGGAATGTACACAATACCGTATACCAAAAAGGTAAAGCAGATCAGTTTGCCCACAAATACGAATATGATGCGAACAATCGCCTGGCTGGTGCCTACAGTTCACGTGATAATTACTCCTGGCAGCGTGATGCAAGTTATGAATACTACCTGCACGGAGCGCTTGCTCGAAAAGAACTAGGTGAGCTTACAGTGCAGGGCATTGATTATGCCTATACTCTGCACGGCTGGTTAAAATCGGTGAACGCGCCCATTATGGATGCAACGTTAGACATTGGTTGGGATGGTAATACCGTCCCAGGTAATACCCATCAATATGTCGCGCGTGACGCCTTTAGTTTTGATCTTGGCTATTTTAACGGTGATTATGCTCCTGTTCACGGTGCTGCCTTTGGCCCAACCACAAACGGAAGTGATTTAATGACTCAGTTTAGTCCACTGTACAATGGAAACATTGGCCGGATGAATACCTCGATTGCCGATTCGACTGGGTATGCGAATCACAACATGGTCGGTGATATCATGGGCAACATTTATCGCTATGACCAACTCAATAGAATCTCAATTCATAGAGTCTACCAAAACATTAACAGCAATCAAACCCAGTGGTTAAATCAAGGCTATGACGGTAAGGGTGTGTATTATGAGGACTTTAGTTATGATGCCTCGGGTAATATTACCGCACTTAATCGCCATGGGCATAACCCGTTGGCCTCATCCATGGACTCGTTTGTCTACAGGTACGATCAGCGTTCACAGTCAGCACCAATTGGTGGTGGCATATCCTGGCAGGCCATGGTCTCCAACAAGTTATATCATGTAAATGATAACGCAACGGGAAGTTATTCCGGTGATATTGACGATCAGGGCGCGTTTAACTCAACTCCGACGCTGGTTAACGGTGTGAATAACTATGGCTATGACGGTCTTGGCAACCTAATTCGGGATGATGCCGAACAGATTGAAAAAATTACTTGGACGGCAACCGGTAAGGTTAAATCCATTAAACGAGTTTCAGGTAGTACAAAACCTGACCTGGAATTCGGGTATGATGCCTTTGACAATAGGCTTTATAAAACCGTTAAGCCCAAATACGGGTCAGGCGCACTAAAGAATCAAGTTCACTGGAAAACTCAGTATTACATATATGATGGTGCCGGGGTGTTGATGGCAACCTATAATCGATCCTATGGTGAAGATCAGGGTTTATATGCTGATTCACTGGCACTAAACCAATTTATGGTCTATGGAGCAGAACGGTTAGGCTCCATGAGTGAGGACACATTGCTAGTAGATCGTCAGTTTACTGGTGGATTTGATCAAAACGGAGCCTTTACTAGCAAGAACTACGATCCGTTTAGTTTGAATGTCGTTTATCAATATCAAGAAGAAGTATCGTTAACCGTTCATGGACTAAAGCAGTACGAGCTTGCTAACCACTTGGGTAACGTCTTAGCTACTATTCAGGATAGAAAACAAATGGGTGATACATTGGTAATGAACGGGTTAGTAGATTACTACATCCCGTACATCGTTTCAACACAAGACTATTATGCCTTTGGGTCGTTGATGGAATCAAGAGGTTTTGCCTTATTTAGTGTTAAAGATAGCAGCTATGCGTATGGATTCCAGGGGCAGGAGATGGATAATGAGATTACTAGTGAAGGTGACTATTTAAGTTACAAATATCGAATCCATGATGCACGATTAGGTAGATTTTTAAGTGTAGACCCGCTAGCACCAAAATATTCCTATCTATCCACTTACCAATTCTCAAGTAACTGTGTGATAGCTGCAGTCGAATTAGAAGGATTAGAGTCCAGTAGAATATTCAACGGAAATGAATTGCAGCTGAGCAATATGTCTACTCCCGGTCATAATAGTGTTGACCTTAGTGCAGGGCAGAGCTTTGTTACTAATGGCTCGAATCATGTAAGTTCAATTCATTATGGAGAATCGTTTTATACTTGGAGCAATGAGGCCAACGACTACGCTGCACCAGCTTACGTTCGGGATATGCACGGCATAATGACATTAGCGAAATATGCAGACGAACAGCGCAGTAATTTAAGTCAACAGGACGAGTTAGGCACAACCAATACATTGGAAGTTGTTAGAGAGTGGGATAACCCAGACCACCATTTCGAAGGTATGGTCTACCACAATTATAGTGGGGCTCCATCTTGGAATCAATCTCAGTTGGACATTCCCACGCAAGTCAAATCTTTTGGGGCGTACCATCGCGGTTGGTCAAATCGGACTGCAGCTGAAGGAGTACCGTTGTTTGCAAATAGGCTCATCGTGCAACCATATATGGCTGCTTCTTTGATAGGTGGAGGAGTTGCTTGGGGAATGGCAGAACATACCGAAGCTCACTTGCTTAAGACAGGATTGTTTTACAGAAACTCTCAGGGAGTGGTAGAAGGAGTCATTCATAATTCAAAATTTGCGTTTAGAAGTATTACCTCGAGAAACGGAGTCACGTTAGCATCCGGTGATGGTATTTTTGCAAAAAATCCCGCAGGTAACTGGAGTTTAGAGCAACATTTAGTTGGAGGATCCAGTCCTGCTTCTATAGCCAATGACCCGTGGATTTCAACTTCCCTTGATATTCGGATAGCTAGAGCGTTTCAGGGTGAGAGTGGTTTGGTAAGAATTGATTTGACAAAAGTCCCGTCGATTCAACAGAGAGGCTTTGAATCGCTACCAATCAACAGCGCTGGGTATAGATATTCTGTATGGCAACAGGAGGTTAGCATTTACCAACATGTGCCACAAGAAGCTATTTTTAGAATTAAACTTTATTAATTTGTGTTATGGAAACGATCAAATTCCGGGATGAGGGAGAATATAATGAGTTGTCACATAAATCACGTAGTAATATTTATGTCAAAGGTAGGGTGTGGAAAAGTATTCAGGGCTATATGAATGCTAGAAGTGTTTCTCCGGAAGTTGACCAGAGAGTACTTTTTGAGGCCTTAAATGCTAAGTTTATGCAAAATCCAGAGCTACGCAAATTATTGTTGTCGACTTTGGATGCTAAGATTGAGTATGTCAGTAATCATGATGAATCGTTAGGTCTGGTGAATGACAAAGGCCTTAACATCTTGGGAAGGATGTTGATGGTCTTAAGACATAGAATAAAGAAAAAGAATAATGATATTGATCTTGTATTGCCTCCCTGGGTAGCTTTTCCACAAGTTCCTCAGCAAGATATGTTTTGGAGAATGGGTATTGGAGAAGATTACATTTACAAATGGGCAGAATACATTTACAGCTCAGGGGTAATGCCCGCGTATTCTAATATTTTCCCCCCTCCCACAGAATGGAATGACGCCTATGTTTAAGTTAACACAGTTATTTTTAAAGAGAGCAGTATTCCTGTTGGCGCTTGTTTCGTGTGCTACAGGTCTTACAGTTGCTCAAACCAATCTCAATGGTGGCACATTATCTGGCAAACTAAGAAAGATGGATTCGCCTTACACGGTTATGGGTACTATTAACATCCCATTGGGCAAGACATTAACTATTGAGTCCGGGGTAGAAATCCTCTTTGATTCTAACAGTAACTTAATTGTCCATGGTAGCATTCAGGCCTTGGGCACGAATGACCAACCAATTCGTTTTACCGCCTCTGACACTTCAAAGGGCTGGAAGGGCATATTCATCCATAAAAATGAGGAGAAAGCAGATAGTAATCTCTTTGATCATTGTGAGTTTTCATATAATTATCAAATAACCCCAGATGCTTTTAGTGATTACGGAGCTTTTCATTTGGACACGGTTAACAATATTCGATTCAGCCATTGTACCTTCAATAATAATACAGCCTTTAATGCTGCATGTTTTAGGGTAATCTATGGTAAGTTAAGGATTGACAATTGCTGGTTTTTAAACAATCAAGCTTTGGATACCAATGTTACTCACCCTAATAATACAAATGGGCCAGGTGGATCTTGTCTATTTTCGGAATTTTGTGATTTAACCATATCCAATTCAAGGTTTGAGGGAAATCGATCCATTGCTCCCAATTACTTAGATCAGGGAACAGAACAGCGGGCAGGGTTCATGGTTGCTTGTAATGGCAATCGAGTACGGGTGACAAATTGTAAATTCGAAGGTAATCATGCGGATGCAGGACGGCTTATTAGCTACACGGGTTATTATTGGAAGCGCGAGCAGAAATTAGATAGCTTTTGGTTTCTTAATAATAAGGTTATTGGGAATACTATTAATGATAATTACGTCCTTTCGTTGGATTTCACCAGAGATGATCCAGTAAAGGCATTTGTTAGAAATACAGTTTTTGAAAGGAACAAGTGTCTTAACAGAGGGAAAGGCACCGTGATCTTCTGTTATAATCCCAACGGGGGTAAGAATGATATATTGATAGATAATTGTAAACTGATAGACAATGAAATGTCAGTCGGCGTTCGTTCCTATGAAAGCACTTGGTTGAACTTTGCGAACTCTTCTATTTCAGGACAAAAGGGCGATGCCTTTTTTACAGATCGAACAACAAAAACAACTATTTCAAACTCTGTAATAAACAATAATTGGGGTGGTGTTTATGCATTCTTTAATAACAAACTGGACATCGTAAATTCAGTCATTGCATACAACGGCCGAATCGATACTACTCAGCCTTATCCAGAAACGTATAAGAATACACATGCCTTTCATCGTTCATTCGGAATATTTGTAGCAGATCGGGGCCAGGTAGACCTGTTTAATAGTATAGTTACAGGAAACAAGAACCACCTTGGAGGCATGGCCAATATGATTGCCGTTAGTCGGTATGTTTTCCCTAACCGTGTATACAATTCCATAATTGAAGGTGGTATAGATTCTACTTATAGACAACCTGTCTCACCGCCTTGGGTACAAGTAGATTCAGTACCGTTTTCTGTTGTGTCAAATTTTTATACCAAACCTCCTGAATTTATCAACCCACCCAAAGGGGTAGGTGTTGATTTTAATGCGCTAGATTTGGATTTTAGAATAAAGGAATCTTGTGATACTTCTTTGGTCATCAATAAAGGCTTAGACTTTTTTAATGAGTGGCCTAATGACGTGTGGCCAGACAATAAAGACAAAAACGGCAATCAACGAGTACAATGTGGCACAATTGATATTGGCCCATATGAAGCCAAAGGTCAAAAAGGGTACACGTATTTGGAAAGGCCATGGCTAAATGGAAGGTTCTGCAAAGACAAAGTCTCAGCCTTCAACCCACTAATCTGTGGTTACGATATTGACTATACCTGGCAATCATCAGACGATGGCAGTACTTGGTCAGATTTACCATCAACAGATTACGATGAAAACAAACTGGTTAACCCCAAAGAGACCAATTATCGTGTTATTACCTACCAAAAGGAATGTAACGTGTTGGACACCTTTGGTCCGCGTTCGTTAGAAATTCTTGAAATCCCTAATCCAAACTTAGGAATGGACACCACCATTTATGCCAACGATACGCTTTGGCTTGCACCAGGCAACTTCCCTAAATACGATTGGAGTTATACCAACGATGATGACTCGGTATTAATGGTCGCAGGTTACCGCTATCGCACCGTTGGAAGTCGCTATTTCTGGGTAGACGTAACCGCAGATAATGGCTGCGTTGTTCGGGATTCCATTTTGATTACTTTCATAAGTTGGAACAGTTCCGTTAAAGACATTGCAACTCAAGGTATCATCATCTATCCGAACCCCGCTTCGAATAAATTGTACATTGATTTACCCAACCATTGGCAGGATGAAATGACAGTTCGAGTAGTTGACAATCATGGGAAACTTACAAAGTATGTTCCTATTCGCCATGGTGAATCAACAATTGACATTTCCCATTTATCTCCTGGCATCTACACCTTACAGTTAGAAATAAACGGAGAAGTGTTGAGTAAGAAGTTTATTAAAAATTAGATAGCGTCTTTTACAAGTTTGTAGCTATAGCCTGTAAAATTGTTCTTCTATGAATTGTACTTCTTGTAAACAGGAATTAGAAAATCACGTTTGCCATGTTCCAACATATCATTGCAAAATTGGTTGGCTTCGGTTTTAAGACCGGTTAGATAAAGGTACTCAACGCAGACACTTAAATCATTAAGTCCCACCTCTTTTTCTATGTAGAATGCTTTACTTAAATCAAATTCATTGAGTATGGAAATTACCTTTTCAGCTATTGTAACGTCCTTCGAGACGTTTTGGCAGGAAATGGACAAATATTTAATAAACTCATTAAAATCAAAGTCACGGCTAACTTCTTTCGCTGTACTAAACAGGATTCTCGCACTCAAATCCCCAAATGTCTTATCAAATTTTGCTAACCTCCAGCACGTAAATAATACATCTGATTTATCCTCTTCCGTTAAAGTATCAAGCCTATTAATAACAGCTTCGAATACTTTAGCAATACTGGACAATATTCTGGCTTTGATTTTGCCAGGAACTCCATCAGAATATGGATAATTGTGGTTGTCTGCCAAGGTCGATAATAGCTCTGTAAAATCTTTGACCTTGGCTGTTTCGATAAACCGAAATACAATATGATTACTCTTCATTGGCTCATGTGCGTAAATTATATAGTGTGCCAAATGAAGGGCCACTAAATTATCACCATGATTCCTTGCTTCTACTTGGTTGTTAATCGACCATTCTAAAAAGGGCATAATAAGCTTCGATATCTCGGCCTTGTTGATGGAATTCGCAGAAAACAACCCATTTATAAATGGAATTTTTTGGTCATTTGCCAATCTAGCATTCGTGTCTAACCGGTCTAGCATCCAGTTGTAATCCAAGTAGAAAAGTTGAGAGATATAATACCCTTCAAACGTCAAAGCGTTTATATCCAATGCGTTGCGATACTTGTTATAAATACTGCGCAACTCTGGATTCCATATTCTGTTCTCATTTGGGCTTAGCCTTGCAATTCGTAAAGACAAGAGTATTGATGCATCAAGTAGTTTTCCTGAAGAACTATTTAATGCCAAGGTTAAATAACCCCAGCTTTCTTGCTCTATTTCATATATGGGTTCAACAAATTTGCTTAAATCACTCAATAGTTGTTGAGCTGCAAGGTTCAATTCTGGAGCAAATGCTGTCTTGTCATTTCTACATCCCAATGAAATTAGGTCGCATATTTCCTGAATCACAGCACCTGGTGTATCCCTATATTCATTACTGGTATCATCATATTCATAGGATTTGAAATAGCGAGTAGTTGTGTAAGAAGAACAGAAATTAATCGCTTTACGCCAATCCACATCTTGTTTTTGTTTCCAGTTATCCTCCAAACCTCTGAGTATCGCAACCGCATACATGTACTTTACGTTGGTAAATTCATTAATATTATCTAATACCAAATCTGGATCAGAAACTGTTATTGATTTAACCATGTCAAACAGCCCACTTTCATTAGGACCATCCCAGCTACCATCAGATCTAAAGTTATTAAGATACATTACTATCTCAACTGGTTGTTTTTCTTTAAGTTCTTCCAAACTTAGCGGTGGTATTGCTCCAGGCATTATACGAACACCTCCTGACCTATTGGGTAGCCCTTCAAACTCCTTTCCTAACTCTTTGGAAACATCTTGATAAGCTCTCTTAAACCCTGATGTGCCTTTCAGTGCTGATAACCAAAAAAACTTCCATTCGGCATAATCATATAAACTCCAGACTAATTCATCGTTCTCTAAAATGCTTTTTATGTCCTGTTTTTGCCCCGATGTAAACCTGGAACCAACTTTGTTCAATATAGACCAGGTTTCCTCCTTCATCCGCTGATCCTGAAAAAGATCTGATGAATTGTTTACTAAAAGATAGGTTAACAGTTCCTCCAGAACACCGCCAAACTGTTCTGAAATTGTGTTGAGTACTAGTCGTCTGAACAGAAAGGCATTATACTTTCCAGAAAAGTACAGGTCTTGAATTAATGTCCTATGGTCTTTTGAATGATCTTTGCTATACAAGGCCAAGAGAATATTTCGCAGCACCCAGGCAAACTGTCCCTCATTTACTTCATGCTCTCCCAGTTCCTCAATCCTCATAATAAAGTTTAGATCCGGCTCCAGAAGTATTTCAAGATAAAAGCGTGTCCTACCAGAATTGGATAGCTCCAATTGAAAGTCTCTTTTTATAGCTCGTTGAACACCACTGGTTATTGACATTGTCTTCCACCGTTCATCACTTTTACGCTCAAACTCATAGGTCCGGAACGTAGTCTTATATTTTGTGATCGTTTCGAGTTTATCACCATTCAGTTTAAACTCTATACCAATTTTTTCTCCATTGTCCAGTTCAAATTCTTGGCTTAGCGACCTTTCCAAAGGCCAATTCAATACCTCTTGAGTCTCATTGGCTGTTATTCGTGCTAGTTGTAGCAAAAGTGCTGAGTCCAACTTTGACAGTATTTCGTGCGTAAATGCTGAACCAAATTCATTAATCGAGAGACCAGCTGTGTCGCTACTTCGGACTTGTTGAACATCTTTACGTATTAAAATTTGAAATAATTTGACACCCAAAGATTCATGATCTTTATCCTGGGATAAAAGCAATCGTTTTAATATTCCGGTGACTATCTGGTACTGGATATTACCATGGGCATGGTCTATACTCAATATTTTAGGGATTGTTATGGTCACCAGATTCTTGTTAATTAGCTCTAATGGAATCTTACCAAATAGGTGGATTATTCGATAGATAAAATGCAGGTTTAGATTACAATCTGCAACTACCTGTTGTATTAAATTAATTAACTCCCCTCCGATAGTTTTTTCTACACCGCTGCTCAACAATGAGTCTGTATACCCGAACCATGTAGGAGTTTGTAAGTCGGGGTCGATGTTTATATTAAAAAAACTGTTGTCCTTAAGTAGTTGATACCAAACTGGACTCTTTACATGCCTGAAGAAATAGTCTTCATATGACTTTTTAGAGCTTATAAGTCTTAGCACTGTTTCCTTTTGGTTATAAGTAGGTCTTGTAGCACTATCAAGAATCGACTCCAGAGTCCGCGTGTCCTGAATAAATGAATCTTCGCCATCATCCTTTAGGTTAATTTTATACGGCACCTGGTGTGCGGCACCAAACTCCTTAACATCCTCTATGCGCAGACCAATTTCCTCTCGAAGTTTATGGTACACCCCTTGTATATCAATGTTATACTTTATAGTTCTCTGATCAAAACCATCTTTCAAATCTGGGTGTACCTGTAATTTTTCTGCACCCATATTCCCGGCACTAAAGTCAGTATGGTTATGTGAAATAAAGAACACATCGGTTAAAGGCCTTTTATCAAGAAATTCATAGAGCGATGCTATTATAAACGAATCTCCTATACCATTATATTTACCAAAAGGCTTTTTACCCTCTTCCACCCAACTAAAAGCAAGCTGTTTGGCTTCATTGGTGGTTGGAACATCCGTCGAATATTTTTCAAAAATTTCTCGGATCAAATCAACTCTTGATTGAAAGTCTACTCTAAAATCATCTATATTTTTACGTTTAAAGCTATCTGGTAGTCCAAGATGGGAACCAAATTTTATTAACCTGTCACAGAATTTCAGATATTCTGCTTCCACTTCATCTATTTTCGACTGGTTAAACTCCTTTTTAACTTGTTCCGGCACAAGCATCGTCACCTTTCTTTGTTTAGATGCCAGATAGAAAAAAGTTAGAATATTGGGGTCATATTCAACCTTTAGCATATCGAGCCAAATGCATGTATCTAAAACAAGGTGTTTCATGGTGTGTAAAGATAAATGTCTGATTGTGGCTTATGGTTAATTTGACAACAATGTGGGTAATTATACCATCAATGTTAAAACCTTGGATTGTGGTATGGATTCCTCGCAAAACAAAATTAGATGGGTTAATTAACCCATGTAAAGCATTATTTTTAGATATAACCAATCTAGCAACACTGTTTGCCCCCTGGTGCACCACACATGTAGACGGTAGTAGTGCTTTAGAGATTCAGTCATCGAACAAATTAATATATCTCCTT
>DIYD01000203.1 GCA_002428905.1 Bacteroidetes bacterium UBA6063
ACCTTTCAAATAAAATTTGGTCAGTACGACAATTTCCCCACCAGTTCGGATGGTTTGGCCATTGACGATGTCCTGTTTTATGAAGCGACATTAAGTACCAATCAATTCACCTATGCGTGGGTCTCAGGTCCTACAACAAAAACATATTCCGGATTATCGGAAAACTCGTATCAGGTTGATGTAACCAGTTCTGAGGGGTGCATGTACAGCGGCACCAAACTCATCGAAGAACCGGAAAAGAAATCTGTAACCATTGACACTTTCGTCTATAATTCCATGGTTTCGCCTAGCGGTAAATATACCTGGACGACCTCTGGACTGAAACGTGATACAGTAACAACGGCGAATGGGTGCGACAGTTTCCTGCGCTATAATTTGGTCATCGTGACCCAACTTTTTGTGGACGCAGGTAAATCGTCTTCCGGAGATGGAGACACCTGGGGCACGGCTTACAAAACCCTAAATGAGGCGATCGACTCAGGTAATGCGCGTAACAATCCCGTTGAGATCTGGGTTAAATCCGGAACATATTACCCGGGCGGACAATCGCATTCCAACCGCGATTCCACGTTCTTAATCACAAATCCGGCATTGCACATTTTAGGCGGATTTTCAGGTGTAGAAACCAGTTCAGATCAGCGAAATAGCACCGTTAACCCTACAATACTGTGTGGTGATATTGGTGTTGCCAACGATTCAACCGACAACTCGTATCACATCATGGTTTGTATGCCGCGATCATTCGCTGGGTTTTATCTCGGAGGAGAAACAGACGGAGACATTGAGGATTTTGCCATTCTAATCGACGGTTTTACGTTTAAAGACGGTAACGCTGGTGGGAGTACAAAAAAAGCTTACTCGGGTAACGACGTTTATCAAAATGTTGGAGGAGCCATGGTGGTTTACAACAGCACAAGCAGTCCGGCGTTCTTTTTCATTCGCAATTGCCATTTCGAAAACAACTACGGCGATTACGGTGCTGGAATCTATTGCACTGCTGATCAATACCAGGAGTGTTATCCGTACATCATTTCAAACACGTTCCAGCGAAACACATCCACCTACGGTGTGATTTACAATAGTGCATCGAACTTTAACGAGGTTAGCCCGTTGATCTTGAACTGTGTTTTCGACCAGAATACCAGTCTGACTTCCGGTGCCGCCATTTTTAATTACGCATACACAGGAGAAAGCTATCCTGGTATTTTTAACTGTGTTTTTAACAGCAATCAAGCCGCTACGCATGGTGGCGCGATTTATAACAATGGTTATGTAGGCGAATGTAGTCCAACAATTGAAGGCTGTACCTTCACCAAAAACAACTCTGGGAATACAGGCGGAGCTATTTATAATTTTGGTAACTCCGGAACATGCGAACCGGAGATATACAATTCAATTTTCTATGGCAATACATACGCGAATGTTTCCAATCATAAATTCAGTGAGTTCTATAATTCAAGTGCATTTCCATCTTTCTACAGCAGTTCGCTGCAGCGCGCAAGTTCTACATACACCAGCACTACAATGAACGCCCTTGGTGGTAGTGACAACATTTTTGCAACAAATCCTGGATTTGAGAATATGAATGATCCGGATGGAGCCGATGGAATCTGGCGTACCGGTGATGATGGTTTACGACTTGCCAGTAACAGTGTTTTAATAAATAAAGGATCAAACTTTGAGAGTTTCGGTTCAGATATTTTGTGGAATGAACGAGACGACTCTTCCGACCTTGGCGCATATGAGTTTGTGCAGTGTGGGTTAAACGTTAAACTGGCAACAAGCGCTACAACTCATACGGCAACACATGCCATTAATGATGGGGACTGGACGTGTTATTGTAACAGCGATAATGAGCTACTCCTTGCACTTGATACAAATGGAACCGGAGCCGTAATCACACCCGGACAGGTTCAACTTTACATCGGAAATCCATCTACATTAAGTTATAACTCAGCAGGTGGATTGATATCCAATCCAGATGGAGGCGTGATTCTCGAACGACGTTGGGATGTAAACCCAACGACACAACCAACCGCAGATGTAGGCGTGCAATATTTCTATACCTATGATGAGTACAACGATATTGTTTCGGCCATGGCATCTCTGACTTCCCCAACGACAGTGTCTTCGCCGAGTCAATTGCAGTTTTATAAGGTTACCGGTGGATCTACTGCTACCTTTCCGAATCCACACGACGCAGGTGTAACGGGTATAGTTCTTTCAAATTCTACGGTGGCTTCTACAACAACCTGGGTGGCCGGTGTTCATGGAGTGCAAGACCACAGTGCCGAGTATAAAGTATCTGCCTTCTCGGGTGGTGGTGGCGGCGGTGGTGCTGGCTCTGCCCCACTTCCGGTAGATATGATCCGATTTGTTGCCAAATCGGCATCTAACCATACGGCTCAATTGGAATGGGTAACGGCATCTGAGTTGAACAACTCTCATTTTATCGTAGAACGTAGTTATGATGCGCAAGAATTTGAGACGATCACACACGTCCAGGGAAATGGTACAGTTAATCACTTAAGTGAATATGCTTATCTCGACAATACGATTAATCCGTCTGAGCATACGGTATACTACCGCCTTATACAGGTCGATTATGACGGTACAACATCTACAAGCTTGATACGAAAAGTGGATTTTGAAGATGTGCATGTGCTGGCTACAACCAAAGCATACCCAAATCCGACCAGCGATTTTGCAACAGTCCAATTCGCACTAGATGAAGAAACAGAAACACACCGCGTGGTTGTTGCGGATAACATCGGACGCGTGGTCTTTAAAACTTCAACGGCTCAACCTCAACTTGATATAGACTTCACCTCAATGCCAACAGGCATCTATTTTATTACCATCGATGATAAAGAAACCTTGAAGCTGATTCGCCATTAATTGTACCCCAATGTAATGGGTAGATAAGAAAATGGTCCCGAAATTCACCGTTCGTCTTTGATCATTTTCTTATTTACATATTTCCACATTGTTTACCAGTTTAATTGCGAAGCCTCCAGCTTCGCTTATTTTTGCTGAAAGATCGATACAAGATGAAAAAACTGATTGCGCTTAGCCTTATCTTTGCCGCGGTTTCGTGTGGAAGCCCTTATAAAAAGATTATAAAAGCATTGGATTTACAAGACGGATTATACGCAGAGTTGATTACCTCTAAGGGTAATATCTACATTAAATTAGAGCCGACATTGGCTCCGAATACCACAGCGAACTTTGTTGGTTTAGCAGAGGGACTTATCGAAAACAACGCAAAAAAGATTGGTGAACCCTATTTCGATGGATTGGTGTTCCACCGGGTGGTGCCTAACTTCGTTATTCAGGGAGGAGACCCAATGGGCACAGGTTACGGCGGACCGGGTTACCGTTTTGCAACAGAGGTACACGGTGAGTTAAAACACGACAAAGCAGGTACGGTTGCCATGGCCAACTCAGGACCCGATACGAATGGCAGTCAATTCTATATTACCCACACACCTACGCCACACTTAGACGGAGGTTATAATGTATTCGGTTACGTTGTAGAAGGTATGGAAGTGGTAAATAGCATTGCACAAGGTGATACTATTGACAAGGTCAACATCATTCGCGTTGGGAAAGACGCTAAGGACTTCGATGCTGCGGAGACCTTCAAAAAACTAAATTAGTGAATACATTTTCTGAAGAATTGGTTATCGGTGGTTCGAGAGAGCTTCCCATAAGCTTTGATGTAACGTTTAATGCAACTAAACGAGATGCACCTGTGGCCATTTTTTGCCATGGATTTAAGGGGTTTAAAGACTGGGGAGCCTGGAATCTGGCAGCTACGACAATGGCAGAGGCCGGTATATTCGTGATTAAAATGAACTTCTCCCACAATGGTGTCATGCACAACGACCTATCCAACATCAAAGATGCTGAAGCCTTTGGCAAGAACAACTTTAGTATAGAGTTGGATGATTTAGGATTGATGCTGGATTGGGTAACCGATGAAAACGAGGAAGAATATCGGCACTACTTAGATCCGGAAAACATCACGTTGATTGGACATAGTCGTGGTGCAGCAACGGTGCTCCTAAAAACCATGGAAGACCAGCGCGTTCAACAGGTGGTTACCTGGGCAGGAGCTTTCAATATGAAACGCTATGTGGAGATGGAAGACGATGTTACCTGGCAAGAACGAGGGTATGTAGAAGTTAAGAATGGAAGAACAGGCGACGTCTACCCCATTGGATACCAGTTCCGTCAGGATTATCTTAACAATACTGAACGCCTTGACCTGCAGGCTCAAATCAAGAATATCGATCAGTCGCTACTACTAATACATGGCGATAACGATACAGTGGCACCGATTTCCAACAGTAAGAAAATCAATGCGGTGGTGGCGCATTCGCTGTTCCTGGAATTGGAAGGCGATCACGTTTTTGGAGCTTCACACCCCTGGGAGTCGGATGTAATGCCAGAAGATTTGGAAGATGTAGTTAATGAGACCATTGAGTTTATCGGTCTCTAATTAGATAACCAGGGAATAACTCGAAAGCGCTTTACAATCAAGCCTTAGGTTTAGAGACAATTGATATCAGCTCAGGATACACAAATTGTCCACATTCAAGGGTTGATTCGGAATTCCACCAAAGTTAAGCCAGTAGTAATTGGAACTACAATTTCTGGTGGTTTTTATGCCATTCACCTCTGTTATTGTTCTATTATTCTTCAAGTGAGAAGTCAACAAGTTATTGGATATTATGTTGTTATACTTAAATTGCATCACACTGATTCATACTTTTGAACGGTAAAATCGCATAGTAGTAGTCATCATGTTTCTATTCCGAGCACATCGCTCCTTACATTATTATGATAAATGCCATGGTTCTCATGGTCTATTGCTATGCCAACTGAAAACTGGTTTAAACAATTTATCTAATAATTTACAATGAAAAAGTACTTACTCTTTTTGGGGATGGGCTTATTGATGCTCTTCTCCGCGGGATTAACCCAGGCTCAGACCTTAAGCACGGCGCGAGTCGATTATGGTCTTGGTTGTGACTGGCCATTTAGTGCTCCTGCAGAAGCACCCAATGGCGACATTTATGTCATCTGGCGTGACGGTGGAAGCACAGGTACCATGAAACTGATTAAGTGGAACGGTTCAGGCTGGACTTCTGTTGGTTCATTCACCCCGTCGAACATGTCTGCATCGATTAATTTTAATCAGTTTTCTGATTATGTTTCATTTGACATTGATGGTAGCGGTAATTACCACGTGGTATTTGGCGCCTCTAAAACCGGGTCATGTTGTTCCCAGCCTAGAGGATTCGCATACGCCTACAGTACCAATGGTACCTCGTGGACCTTTGAGCAAATTGTTTCGTATACGGACCCTAGCGGATGGAAGAACATTTACGACCCGATGGTACGAGTAGACAACACGGGTGTTCCACACGTGTCAGGTCAGTTTACGAACTCAAATAACTCTGTATCTTTTATGGGTAGTACCTACAACCGATTAAATACGGTTAAGTACTTCAAACGCACGGGTGCTGCGTCCTGGTCTGAGCAAACACCATTCTTCCAGGGTGGTGCCAGCAACGAAGTTGGACACGTGTCTATGGCGTTGGACAAAAACAACCGTCCGCACTTTGCATTTTCAGCTGAGACCAACGGTTCTGGATTAGATGGAAGCTTATGCTACGTTTACATGAAGTCTGGTGGTACGTTCTCTACTATGGTTAAGGTTATTCCTGGGTTTGGAAGTAGTTCACCTTTTATGTGGAATTACGAAGGGCATAACAACGACATAGAGATTGAGCCAGGCCAGGACACGGCCTATATCATGTCTACCAATTACCAGGGAAGACTTAAAATGACTACGATTAATTTTAGTGGTGCTTCAATTTCGCATTCAACAACTTTGGTGAACTCCGCTGCGAGTTCAACCCGAGATGGATTCAACATAACCAGTGGGGGCCACAAGTTCGCCTGGGTATTTAAAGGCACCGGATTTCAGTCTGCTGTTCAGGAAAGTGGAAGCTCCACCTGGAATTACAGTACCACGACCGTAAACCCTGGTGGTGGAGGATATTTCCCATCCGGAATTATGGCGGATGACGGAACTATAATTGGCATGTATGACAGGCCGCCAAGTGGATCTTGTGGTAGTTCCAACCACCGGGAATTATGGGCAGCCAATGGTTCGTATTCACTGCCAAGTGCATGTACGAACACAACGGCTACCATCAATCCAGATGTATGCGACACCTATACTTCTCCAAGTGGAAAGACCTGGACAACATCAGGTACGCGTAGCGATACGATTATGAATGGTGGTGGTTGTGATTCAATTATCACGGTGAACCTAACGATTCGTAACTCGACTACAGCAACGATTAATCCGGATGTATGTGATACCTACACCTCTCCAAGTGGAAAAACATGGACGACCTCAGGTACACGCAACGATACCATTCCGAATGCTGCTGG
>DIYD01000309.1 GCA_002428905.1 Bacteroidetes bacterium UBA6063
AACTTGGTACTCATAAATTCAATCTTGCTCCTGTACCTTAACAGAAATAGATCGGCAGGTTCTTCTTTGAATTGATATGGGTTTGATTCAGGCACACATGAAAATAGCTAAGTGTATAATTGGTTAAAGCGCAATTCTTGGAGGCCGCTTAAGCACTTTTGATTGTAGGGCTTTGTACATCCGGAGTGGGTAAGTCTTTTCTTGGAGTTTCATTTATAAGCCCTTAAAGGTATTCTACGTTTGTATTATAGAATTAAGGTACGATGTGAAGCGGTACATTTCCAAGTAATAACCATGCGGAATCTTTGAAGTGGTTTGTAATTTGCGCAAGCGAGCACTATTGGTTTCGTTGCTCAAGTACCTTTTGACACTCGTTTTACTCTTTATACAACTGTATCGCGATAGACTACCGAATACCACCAATCCAACAAACCCCATACAGGTACTGGAATAGTCTCATTATGACGAGCACACTTGTCATGTCAAGCACTACAATCACAAATGTCCATAAGGGCTTTGCTACTTAGAAAGAAGATCAGAAACTCTGGCGATCTGAAGTTGAATTTCAGTCGCCGCAACCATAACAACGAGGTTTTTCAATCACTCCAAATCGGGCCCTTCATCTCAATTGCTCACTTACCCTATGATCCATTGAACCAAATACTCCCAAGTTGCTCTATTAACGCGTGTTATAGCTCGCGGTGGCTCGGACTATTGAATAGGCAATCTTAAAAAAACCATAAATTTTAGGTTCAAGGGAATGAAGTCGATCTCCTGGTTGTCTATTTAGTTAAAGCTTAAATGCTAAACAATAGTCTAAGACCGTAATACAAGTAAAATGAACATACCAAATTTTAGAATCCTAGTTCTTATTGCATTAACTGCAATCGGGGCTTCTTCGTGCAAAGATGATGAAACCGATGAGCCTACAACTGACACTGGCTCACTACACTCCGCATTTTCAGAGTTTGATTCCGACAACCTCAATATCTATATGGATGGCGATAAGGTTGTTATCGAATCAAATGGTTTGCCAAACCACACTTCACCGTATTGGAGTAATACTACGGAGCGAACCATAAATGGTCCAATGGGTGCGCACACAACGCCCGCTGCTGCAGTGGATCATCCACTTTTCGTTGCCCCAACAGTAACTAATTTCAATGAAATGGCCCCAGGAAACATTGACGATTTCAACGGGTCATATACGTTGACCATTCCTGCAAACCCAACAAAAGCGAATACATCTTCTTCCACGGGGTTAGGAGCTATCGGAATTGCAGTGAGTGGAGCGATGATCTATAATGACGAAGAAGGTCCCAACGTGCCGTTGGATAATGCAGCTTCTTCATTGGATTATACGGGTGCACATACAGGTCCACAAAGCTACCACTACCACCTGGAGACCAAAGCGTGGTCAGAGGATGACGATAAACTGATTGGAATAATGTCAGATGGATTTTTCTTATACGGTCGGAAAGACTACGATGGCAGTTACCCAACTGATTTAGACGCATCTGGTGGTCATTTTGGCCCAACTCCTCACAATCCAGATGGCGAGTATCACTATCACATTCAAAATGATTTATTCTTAGGCCAATACTACATTTTATTCCCTGGTGATTATCAAGGAACACCAAATGCTATTCAGTAGAAAGATAACTTTTTTCATAGTACCGTTCTTGTTGTTTGGGTGCATCTCTGTGGACAAACAAAGCAGTGAAACATTGCACTCAAACAGCACTGAGCTGAATGTTGTTCATGCGGACTCGTTGTTGCTAGATAGACAAGATGGTCTTACATATTATCTCGATCAACCTTTTAGTGGAACCGCTGTAACTCGATATGCAAATGATTCGTTAGCCACTTCTGTACAGTTTGTGCGTGGTAGGCGAGAAGGTTTCTTTCAAAAGTGGTTTCGAGATGGGAAGCTGAGTTATAAAGCTCATTATTCTGCAGGAAAGCAACATGGAAAAAGCTATTCCTGGTGGAGTAATGGAAACCTGCGCACTGAATCCCATTTCAGTAACGGTATACCGAATGGTGTTCAGCTTCAATACTACAAAAGTGGTGCAAGATTTAAGCGAATCAATCTGGTAGACGGAAGAGAAGAAGGCGTGCAACAATCGTGGAGAGAAAACGGAAAGTTGTATAACAATTATGAAGCTAGAAACGGAAGAATTTTTGGGCTTAAAAGGTCCAAGTTATGTTATAAGTTAGATGATGAAGAGGTTCAGTACAAATAGGCATTTAATACTAATAGGGATTCTGTTTTTTACTCTCTCCTGCAATTCAGGAAATGATGAAAAAAAAAGCAGGACCGAGTTCTTGCCGTATTACAACGAAGCTTCGTTCACCCCAATCTGGCTTGATCCCAATTCTAAGGAGGTAAATCAACTACATACAATACCACCATTTAAACTAGTCAATCAGAATGGGGATACTGTTACCCACAACACATTTAAAGACAAAATTTACGTAACGGATTTTTTCTTCACCACGTGTCCTGGTATTTGTCCTAAAATGACATCCAATATGGGTGTTTTACAGGATGCCTTTAAGAATGACGATGAGGTATTGTTACTTTCTCATTCCGTAACACCACAGAAAGATACGGTAGTAGTACTGAAAAAATATGCCGAAGCGCATAACGTACAATCCGTGAAATGGCATTTGGTAACTGGGAATCGCAACGAAATTTATGACCTCGGACGGAAAAGCTATTTTGTTGAAGAAGATTTGGGGTTGAAGAAGAATGCGGAAGAATTTCTTCATACGGAAAACTTCATACTTGTTGACAAGCACAAACACATCCGAGGTATTTACAATGGACTTAATAAAACGTCAATTCAACAACTCATTGCAGACATTAAAACCTTGAAAAGGGAGAAAGGTATTTGATCACACATGCTCAACCTTGGTGATGATTACTGTATTGACCTGGTTGTATGCGAAGACTTTTGGTTATGTTCCGAGTAGAGGCTTTGTGCTTTGGCATTCTGGATTTCCAGAAATAAGCAACCATGGTCAACCGAATTGGATTGTACCAGGTAATACAATTCAGTTTATTATGTCCCTATCTTAGATATAAAAAACATGGATTACGCTACAGAGAAGAAAGCTTTACTATCTCTGTTCGGTAGATTAATTTGACTGAGGAGCAAACTATGGTTGCATGAGCCACAAGCTTCGTGAACAATGTGCATTTTTACGTTGTTCTGATATTGGTCGCCGTTCAATGGGTTAAACCTGCCGATTACTTGTGAAGGAAGAAGTATTTTTACCATTCCTCGTAAATTCGTTGAATACGGCTTATAGATACGTATCATGAGAAAACTTCTTTCTTTGTTCGCACTGATCGCATTTATTTCAGTTCAGGACGTTGTACATGCGCAAATTGTTGAGGACAGCTTCAGGGTATATGGAAACTACCCACACCGATTTACAGGAAGTTTTCAAGTTTACAACGATACCTTCATTTTTACTACGTTAAGGGGCAGCGTTGCTCGTTACAATGAGGGGTACAGCTTTTATCCGGAAATTGGCGAACTGGCAGGTAATATGCGAAAAGATACAGCCAGTAAACTCCCTCGTGGATTGAATCAAATTATTGAACTAGACTCTGAATACATTGCAATTTATTTGAATCAGTCATCTATCGTGAACGTGGTTCGTATAGATACCCATGGAGATGTAAAGTCGTCTGTACACAGCGACAAAAAGACGCCATTGCATATCACTTACGTAGAAGACATTGGTGCACCTGAAGCGGTGAATTCATACGGTTTCAAGGGGGATACCCTTTTTGTTTCTTCTCGGTATCGAAGTACCAAAGGCATGACACATTGTGCCTTCGCATATAATGTTAAAACGGACTCATTCATTCACTTTGATTTTGCAGGTGTGTTAAAGAAGTTCCCCCTGGTATTATACCCAAATGGGTTAACCGTGATTGACAATAAGCTTGGGTTTGGCAATCAAACCTGTACCGCTTTTGATTATTCGGTCGATTTTGTCGCCTCAAGTGAAACCAGAGGGCGCTTGCCAGTTTATTATTATTATGATATTGAGGCAGATACCATGGCGGGTTGTTTTATTGACCATGGGGATGAGGACAACCAGGATCGGGAACTATTAGGTCATACCAGTATGATTGAACGTGAGAACGGCACATGGTTAACGTCCAAAAGAACCATAGGTACCTTCAATCCGGGATTGGCACTTCTGGATACATCCAGTTTTAAACCAGTGGTTTCTTTTAAGAATAAGAACAATCCCTGGATAACAGAATCGGATCGGCATTATTCTCCTTTTGCAGCGATTCCAAATGCCAGAGATTCGTCCATTCTATTGCTTTCTAGGATAATGGGTGGCAATACCAATTACATCCAATTTCAGATGGTGAATAAGGATTTGTCCGTCACCAATGAGTATTGTATTGGGAGTCTGTGCAATACGAGTGCACCTAAAATAAAGAACCTTACCCGTGTTATGCAAATCGATAATCATGTCATTCTTGCTGGAAGAATGACTGGCGGTGCGAAGAATACCTTTGCCAAGGTGATTGACTACTACTCAGGTACAACCATACAGGATTTGCAAAGTACAAATGGAATAGCTGAGTCTATGGATACGGCAGGTGGTTACCTCTATCTGGCGGGTTATTTTGATACGAGCTTTGGATCCAAAAATGTACATAGAGTAATACGTGTAGATACCGAGGACTGGTCAATAGATACGAATTGGGTTTTCAATCACAGCGCAAGTCCGGGAATTAATGGGCACATTAGCATTGCCAATAACATCATTTCAGTTTCTGCAGGTCATGTCGGATCGCGTGTGTTGATTGATCTGAACACGGATAAATCCATCGACATGGGTTTTGATACCATTCCCATCATCTATAAAATGAGAGCAATCTCATTAGACTCCATCGTAATGGCAACGAATGAAGGACTTGTATTGGCGGTGTTGTCCAAAGGTAAATGGGCACATACCCTATTAAACGACCAGTTGGTAACAGAGTTGGTGTTGGATGGTGACGATATTTACTATGTTGAATCGGAGTGGTTGAACTATATGAAGAACGCCTTTTATAAATACAGTTTTTCTCATGTCCGGCATTTAAACTTAACTACCTGGTCTACAACAAAACCTGTAATTAGTTTTATGGGACAGGTTAACGATCTTTATTTACGAGGAGGTAACCTACTCGCCAGCGGCACAATACTTGGTTCCAATATGAATAAAGACCATAGAACAACGGATTTTATTCCCCGAATGGTCTTGAATGAGAACCGAATTGAGTATGTGAAATATGCCAGGGACAGCAGCACGAATTCGTTGCCACAGAATATCAGCCGAAAGATCATCGATAATAAGTTGTTTGTACTCAGTAGGTTGAAATACAAAGATGTGGATGGGTTCGTCCTCACCATATTCGACCCTGATTCGTTAACCAGATCGGAGTACATTATTTATGATCCGGTTGCATTTTATAAAGTCGGCAATGGAAGAGGAATTTTTGCCTTTGATGTAGTTAATGATTCATTGTATATACTTTGTGAAGAGGCGGAAGACATCTTATTGACTTACGACATTCCGAATCGAAGATTGGTTTCTCAACGAAGAATGCATGCATCTATAAGTTTCAATGATCAAGGAGGCTTCCTTTCTGTTCGTGAAAACGGAACATTCCTATTTGGAACGGGTTTTGAAAATATACACCGGAAAAATCAGGATTATGCGGTTCCGTACAGTTGGGAAACAAATGCCGATTATGACTCGGTTCGTTACACCAAAGTGCTTTATGATATTCGTCAAAACAGTGATGAACGCCACCCATTTATGCGAGATAAATACATCCTGAGTGGAGAATCGGATTACGATAATGATTATCTGGTGCTGACCGATGTGGTTACGGGAGCGGTGACCAAGCTGATATTGGACGATCCGAGATATGAGGTGTGGTTGCAACAGGTGCAGATTGAAGATACCTCTCTGTTCTTAAGCATGCAGAATAGGGATGGTAAATATGCGCTCTACGAGTATTCGCTGAAAACCAGAAAAAGAAGGTTGGTCAGTGAAGAAACCAGTGCATTTGTTGTGAAAAACAATATAGTATACTACATGCACGTCGCAGAATTTGGCCCGATCGACCCAAGAAATGGTATATACATATCGGCGCGTCGTTTACATACAAAAGAATTGATCTGGTCAACAAAGGTAAGTTCCCAATATTATGATAAAGCACGATTCTGGTGGCAGGATGACCTGTTATTTGTTGGGACTCGAACTCATACGTATAAGCCAATGGAGGCAGATCGAATCCTGGTGTACCGATTAGGTACGGGCCAAATAGTTAATTCGTTTTTCGCCCAAAAAGAAATGGGCGACCCCAGGTTATGGGTGCCTGTGAACTACAAAGTATATTTCCGCCACAACGTTGATGAAACCCTGGGTTGTTTGGATTTGATTACGGGGAGGCTGGATTCGAATAACACGTGTTATCGGTTTAAGTCCGCGATCGATTATTTCCAGATTGATCGGGACAATTTTTACGTACAAACCACGGATGACTTCCAATTTGACAGCGCGAAGTACCTGTATCACGGTAAGATTGTCTCAAGTTGGAAATCAAAGGATCTACCTTCGGTCAAAATCGACGGAGTCTCACCGAATCATTGTGCAAAAGCCCCGATGCGATTGGAAGTACGCGGATTGCGCTTGTACGAAGTGGATTCGTTCTTTATGATTCATGGAGGTAAGGACACCACCTGGATTCACGATACGTTGATCCAACGAAACAGCTCGGTTCAAGTTTGGTTTAATCTGGATTTAACCAATTATAAACTAGGTAGATACGAAGTAATTGGTAAATCGGGGGCGTTTTATTATACCTCATATTTAAGCTATTTTGAAGTTGAGCAACCTGAAAAACCAACGTATACTATTCAGGCCGCTTTCCCTTCGAATGTTAGACCGAATAGAATAAGAACCGCACAGATTTTGATATCCAACAAGGGCAATAGCAATGCCTATGGTGTCCCACTTTTTCTCTTGATGTCAGAGGATTTTAAAGCTGTTACGTTGCAAAGTGCCAAAGTTGTTGACCCAAATACGCAAAAAGAGGTGTCTGTATTTGCCGATCGTTTCACGCTGGAAAACGATTCCCAATATAGGTATGCATACTGGTGGATTATACCGAAAATTCCAGCACGATCAGAAGTGATTCTAGATGTGAACTATGAGTTTCGGGACTTCATCATCCCTGATCAGTTTGCACAATACAAATTCCTTGTTGCCGATGAACTCGGTGTGCACCCGTCTCTTTCGGAATTTGACTCAACCTGGAAAAGGTACACAAAGTTGTTGAGCTGCTATTACAATGATGACTCGGTTTCAGATTGTTCAAACCCTCAGGTCAAAGAACCGTTGGTTCGGTACCTGGATGCACCCGATCAGTTCTTGACCCTGCAGCCAACTGCCATCACGCGGTCTGTTCAGAGGCTGTTATCACCGAGTGGGATATTGAAAAGATATATAGATAGCTGTTACAGCACAAAAGAAACGAACGCAGCGATTCGAAATGTGTTAATGCACCTACTAGGCATGAATTTACAATACGCAGAACGATGTGATTCGAGCAAGTGGTCTGGTTACGGGCGAAGTGCTGAATTTAGAGGTAAGATGCGTGTAATTAACTCATGGGATCCAAACAACAAATTGGGACCTACCGGAGTCTTAGGCCTCCCATACACGAATGAAATTCCCGACAAGTTCTTTTTTGTGATCAATTTCGAAAACGACTCGTCTGCGTCTGCACCAGCCCAAACTGTGCGAATCCTGGACACGATTGATACACGCATGTTTGATCCGAACTCGCTGGAATTTGTATCGTTTCGTGTTGGTGATGAAACGAGGTATTTCAATAATGGAAAAACACAATTAAGCGCGACGTACGACTTTGAAAAAGAAACCGGCGTTCACCTAGGTATTTCTTCCCGTTTGGATGAAGAGACAGGTGAATTGGAGATTGTTTTCCAATCACAAGACCCAGAAACCGGTTCAACGGATATTGGGGCACTCGAAGGGTTTTTACCTCCCAATCGTCTTACGAATGAAGGGCAGGGAAGCATCGCGTTTTTCTTAAATCCACGAAATGGCGTTTCCCTTGATTCCACCTTCGCCAATCAGGCGGCGATCTATTTTGATCAGAACAAACCCATAATTACCAATAATTGGACTCTTGATTATGACACCGTACCGCCTCGCAGCAAGATGGAAGTTGGTACTGGAGACGAAAGCAATTATGTTCAACTGACCTGGTCACCAGTTGATTCGGTAAATGATGTAGTATGGTACGATATCCTCCGTTCAACGGATGGGGTGAGGTACGACCTTGTATTGAAACAAACAACACTTAAGGAGTCCATATTTTCAGTGAACTGTGATCAGCCGACGTATTTCAAGTCCATCGCTTACGATTCAGCAGGGAATGTCGAATCGAAACAGTCCTATGATTTGGTCGTCCAACCTGATTGTGATTCTGCGGGCATAAGCAGCGCCATTTCAATGATGGGTATAAGCAATGATGCCCTGGATGAACATTATTTTGGCCCGAATACAGGTTCAAATACTTATAGGTTGAAAAGTACGATTCGTTCCGAGTACAACGACACCCTCGGTTTAAAGGATTTCGAGATGCAATTTAGCTTCCCACAAGACTATACCTATACATCCATTTCGTTTGATTCGTTTTACATCGATAAGACTGGGTATACGTTGAATAACCTGGATGGTATTATCGATTATCAGAGAAGCCCTGTGCACTATAGAATAGAGCAAATTGCGGACAATGGTTTTGCGCTTCGTTTACAGGAAATACAAACCACATCGGAACGCAAGTTCGGATTTCTAACACTAGACAGCCACGAAGTTCAGACACATGTTGTTTTACGTTTTACGGTAGATGGATTTACTAATCTCAAGGATTCGGCCGTATGCTCACTTAATGCGACTTCGTATGCTAATCAGGTTCGGGGCAATCGAATAACCCAAAAGTTAATTTACGATCGGTCTGGGCCTGTATTGGAATTAAAAGGTCCAAGGTCACGATGGGCAAATCCTGCATGGATTACCTGGTTGTGCAAAGATTCCATATCTGGGTTTGGTTACTCAGACATTAAAGTTTCACAAGCAGGTCTGCTAACATTAGAACAGCGACGCAACAGCGCATTGGATTCGATTGATATTTTTTCCGACAAGCGGCAGTTGGTAGAATTCGATATTGAAGTCTGCGACAACGTGCTTAACTGCATTACAGGAAGCACTATTGGGTTTGTGCACAAGGTAAGCGTTGAAGACATCACCGTGGAACCGACCTATGTTTATCCGAATCCAAATTCAGGTACGTTTACAATTCACAACGTACCCGAGTCTACGGAGACCATTAAAGTGCTGGATAAATTAGGAAAGTGTGTTTCTGTCTTACACCCACCCTATGAAAACGAACTATCTATATCCGTTGCTTCCGGAGTTTATCTTCTGGAGTTTGTAGGTGCAGATAGTACATCTGTAGTTCGCATTTTAGTTCGATAACCAGTTGCATTTTTATGCTTGTATAGATAACGGTACTACTTGTGCTACGTAGATTATTATTTCACGCTTCATACTGGGTGCCAGAGATAGGGATTGTAACAATGTATTCTTTCAAATAGATAGTAGTTATTTATTTCTTCCACCAGGCAGTGTATTCCTGTTGCAATGGCCCAGGTATAATAATGGGTTCACCAATCTGAGGTGTCGCAATTTGTTGTCCGTTGGCTTTAGCTGCTCGGGTAACTCGTTCAACAGGGTCAGTCCAACTGTGAGTCGCAAGAGCAAAGGATCCCCAATGTATGGGAACAATTAAGCTCGCGTTAATGTCCAGACCAGCCTGTGCCGTTTGTTCAGGCATCATATGAACATCAGCCCACAGTTCGTTGTATTGCCCGCATTCCATTAAACCGATGTCAAATGGCCCATATTTTTCACCTATGGTCTTGAAATGCTTGCCATATCCACCGTCTCCACTGAAGAAGATATTCACAGAATCGTTCTGAATTACCCATGAACCCCAAAGAGTTGCAGATTGGTCGGTTAAGCCCCTGCCCGACATATGTCTGGAAGGAGTGAATACAATGTTAAGTTCCTTGAATTGCTCCTCTTGCCACCAGTCTAGTTCTGAGATTTTTGATTCCGCTACCTTCCATCGGCGTAGATGGTTACCCACGCCTAATGGAACAAAGAAGTGGGCTACTTTTTCTTTAAGTTCTTTGATAGACTCGTAATCCAGGTGGTCGTAATGATCGTGGGAAATGATTACCGCATCGATTTCAGGCAGTTCTGAAATATCAATGGGCATATGGGAATTGAAGCGCTGACGACCTAGCCAGGGGTGTGGTGCTGCGTATTGTCCAAACACCGGATCCAGCAAGATTTTCTTGTCACCAAGCTCAATGAGAAATGACGAATGACCTAACCACGTAAGTCGCGTAATCGCACTGTTTGGTCTAAGAAAACCATTCGGGTTTATGGTCATCACCTCAACATCGTGGTCGGGTACAAAATCAGGGTCGGGATGTGTTGTTTCACGGATCATCGCCGTAATGCTGTGGCAGTTCAACTCCATCGTGATTTCTTCGTCATTTAGGAATACGCCATCTTCGTAATGTCCGGTTTGTGCATACGAGGCCATTTGTTCTTCGCTTACCTTCCCTCCAAATTGTGGGCTTAGGTTGAGAAAGGCTACGCCTATTACAAGAACCAATAGGAGAGCAACCCCAATAAATACCAGGAGCCTTTTAAATATCTTTTTAATCATGAATTGATCTGTTAATGCTTTGAATTAGAGCGAACCGTTCCAGGTTAGATGTAAAAATAACTGTTGAAGTACATATGTTTCTCACCGAACGGTATCCTTGTCTTTACTATTTCATACAAATTAATGGCAGGGTAGAGTCGTTTATGTAAACATTTTACCAGAATTTGGAAACATTTTGACGGATTAACAGGGATTTCTCAAAGCGGGTTATACTGGAACATTAAAACCGTTCGACATCTCCCAATGCTCAACATTTATAAAACCACTAAATGTAGTGATGCATGGGTAATCATAATTCAAGAACTTGCTGATCTTTTGTATAGATGTATAGATTATGAAAGTAGTCAGTAAAACCACCTCTATTATTGCTTCATTGGTTGCCATTTTAGCTTTTTTTGGTATTCGGGAATACACCGATTTACTGCCTAATAAATACAGCCCTTTACTTGCCGCAACTAAAATGGAGCTTCACATTACGGAATGCTCTGACCCTAAATTCGCTGCGGGTAAACTCATTGGTTATTACGACATCAAATTCGAACGCGATGGGAACCTGGTTCACGGTAAAGGAATCAAGCATTCGCAGTTATTCCATGGGGAGTTTTTGAGGTATTCCAAAACCTTCGATATTGAAATATCGGGTAAAGTGGAAAATGGTGAACTTATCGCTAAGGTGTTCGAAGAGAACAGCAAACAAACGCATAGAAGGGAAGGCAGTATCCGCCTGAACATGAAGACGCTGGAGGGAACCATGAATATTGGTTGGTACAACTGCACTGGTATCCTGAAGGTGAAGTAATAACTCAGAAAAGGCTTATACTGATTCAAACCTGCCGTTTATAGCATTTAATCCGGCGGTGGAAACAGAAGTCCTGAACAAAGGCATCAGCATTGTATCTTTGTTTTAATAAATCTGGAATTATGCATTCAGCGATGCCAAAATCAACCTACGCCCTTTGGAAAACGTTTCTATTCATACTTGTTATTCTGCCTTTTGTTCTCTCGGCCTGTAAAGACGACGGTCCGGACATTGACTTTGATGATCCTCCGGTAATTGAAAAAGACGATGTGGAGTTCAGGAACTATGTTCTTGAAGAAGTAGATGGGAATGAAGTCAAAATAGGTTCTAAGATGAAGTTTCAGTTGTCGGTAGTTACTGAAATCGGGATTACCCGATTAAAAGTGATGGTGATCGATGACTCCATTGAGCGCACTCAGTATATTATTGATGAGCACTACAACGACAGACCGTTGCTTACAACCACCTTGCTGGACGAAGTAACCTTGGGCAACTTTAGCCTTCCTAAGCTTAAGGTGCGCATTGAGGCTGTAGACGTAAATAACAAACGTTGGAAGATGGATACATCGCTGGTATTTAACGATTACCTCGACTATGTGGGAGAAGTGGTGTTGCTGGACTCCATCGTCGGATATGACTTCAATACGGCAGATAATATTCATTACCGTGAAGGATATAACCTTATAGATTTCTGGAAGTTGAAAAATACGTTCCCCGGCCCGTATGAAAACTGGGATGTATTCATCCGAACGGGGGAAGATTTACTGAAATCGGGCAGACCCATCCGAACCCGAATATATAAAATCAAAGAGCCAATGAACTATTACGCCTTCCTGGAAGGTATGGACAATGTTCAGGAAGCAGAGTTGCGTGTGCATGATATCGATGAGAAATTGGCCAGCACGAACCTCCTTGAAGAAATCGAAATTATGAAAGAAGACAATTTTACGGGAGGTTGGCTCCTGGTGAAATTGCGTGACAATAAATACAACAAGAAATGGTCGTTGCTTTACATTTATGACGCCTATAATGATGTGAGAAATGTAGGGCGAAACAGACTTGTAGGCACTACACGTTACAAAGCTCGATTATACGATCGACCATCGCATCAATAAGCGTCATTTAGGTATTTTGCGTGAGGAGAAGAAGCGTTTTCTCATTTTAGAGTACGAATCTTCATCTTCTTTAGGGCATGAAAACTGCAGCGCGATGGCTGATGTACCACCAACATAAACCCATACACCATAAACAACGGCCTCTCTATCTTGATACTCAAAAGAAGGATAGTACTTGAAATGAAGCGTCTTTAACTTGCCTTTCTTCTCGATACTTAGAACTTCTGGAATGCCTCCCTGCTGCTCGCAGAACCGGTAAACATTGGCATCAATGCCTTCAATTAGAATAACGGAGTCGGTATTGAACGTATCACCAAAGTTTGAACAGATTGCAGAGACTATTATAGGGGCATTCGCCGCCATGAACATGGTTACATAACCATTAGGCCCCTCGTATCTTTCCGGTTTTACCGGAAATCGCACTGTAGCCCCAGGCACACATTCCAAATCCTGTTTGACGCGTTGTGCCCAGGTGCAATTGCACATAAACAGTGTAGTGAATAAAAGTAGAATGTTTCTCATAATCAATTTTTTATGGTTGTTTAAGCCGTTTAAACGATGTTGGTTTGTGATGAATACAAATATAGGTCGACCGTTCATCTAAGCTTAGGTTTTAACTTCAACTTCAACCTACCCCATTACATGCCTCGAACCATTTTCTTGATCAACGAGATCTGCCCTAGATGGTAATAGCTATGTTCCACTACAATTTCCATATTTCGCTGATATGTCCCGTATTTGGCATCGACAAAAACACCTTTTAATTCTTCATCGGTTAATTGGGCAACGTGCTCAATAAATGCCTTTGCATTTGTCAGCAAACGATCGCGTAGAGTGTTCCATTCTGCTTCAGACCGAATCGGCTCCATGTCGAAGCTATATTTGTCTTTAATCTCCAAAGCTCCACCGTTAAATACGTTGAGTAAACCATCCAAATAGTAATTAATATGAAAGGTGAGTTTTGCAATTGTGTTTAACTCATTCACGTGTGTAATGGCTTCGTGCCAGGTTACATCCGACAGGATATTTTTGTAATTGGTAAAGGCAATGACCTTACCATCTAAATAAACTTCATGCAGTCTTTTAGCTATCTCATTCATGCTCGTAATATCTCGCTAATAATAGCGCATTAAATAAAGTTGTGCAATTTTTTCAACGATCTGGTGCTCGTCATACCAGGAATGGTATACTTCGTTACCCCATTGCTCTACTAAAGCCCTGCAATTTTTCTCGCCGGTATTTTCTTCCTTAATTTTTACCGTATTCAACATCCCACGTTGTCCAATCGGTGGAGGCGTTAAGATCTCATTCGGATGCTTAACCTTGTAGGTGTTTAAAATGTTGCTCAACAAAGGGGATTTTTCATATCCCCAGGGGATATGATGTGTGAACATTAAATGTTGTCGAGTCAGATGAAAATGGTTGTTCCACCTTCCATGAATCTCAGGATGTTGTAACGTATGTGCGTCTACGGCCATAAAACGATATTCGTAATTGGCTTCTTTACCGTAATCGAGATGTTCAAAACCGAGGTTGAAGATTTCCTGGCATTCATGAATGCCGCCCTCTGTTAATGCCCCACAAAACTGGCACGGGCCATGATTCGTTAACTCGATACCATTTATTTCAGCTTGTTCAAGGTAGGTTTTCATTGTTTTTTGAGAAGTTCCTTAATTCGGGTTAAGTCGTTTTGTGCAGAAGATGAATTCGGAAATTTAAGTGCATTAATTTGGAATATCCGTAGGGCACTTTCATAAGATTTGTTATTCAAGTGGTAGTAACCTTTGATTTGAATCAGTTCCTCATCCAATGAACTTGAAGGTAATTCGTTCATAAGGTCCAAACTACCGCCATGAAACATCGCTGCAGTTGTATGCAAGGCCTTCTTTTGCTCTTCTGTTCCGGTTAACTGCACTTCAATATAATGGCTGATATCTATGTAATCCGTTTGATCAGAATTGGTAAGAATGGCAACCGTAAACTCATGCTCACTATAGAATTTTACCTCACCGCGAATACCCCAATATCCTCCGACATGTCCTAATATCTGGTGCCCGTTCTTCTTCATAAGGGCAATACCATACCCATAATTGCCGTATGGGGTGGACGCATGGGGTTTGATCATTACGTCTACCGTTTCTGGCTTAAGTAAAGAGTCAGAGAGTAAAGCCGACAGAAATAAAGCAAGATCCAGGCTTGTGGAATACGCACCACCGGCAGGGCTTCCTGTCGAATTGAGGTGGTTATTGGTTTTCCAATTATCCTTTGGCGAGACAGGTCGTGTATAACCCTGCGCTGCATTCGGTATAATATCGGTTAACGCCCAAATATCCGTGTGTCTCATACCCAGGGGAGTAAAAATGTTATCGCTTATGTACTGACGGTAAACGGTTCCTGAAACAGCTTCAATCACATATCCCAGCGTGATATAACCAACGTTACTGTAATTGTAGTTACCTACCTGGGTAGTATCGGTCTCCAATGTGCTGTACAGTGGTAAGTAATCTTCGAGAACCTGATACTTCATCTTGGTTTGCGTATGGAACTCAGGATAAAACCATAGTGGAAGACCGCCTGTATGTGTAAGCAGTTGATGGATCGTTACATTTTTACGGATAAAGGTGTTCGGAAGGTTTGGTAAGAACTTTCCAATCGTGTCTTCCAGGCCAATCTTACCTTGTTCGTAAAGCTGTAAGATGGCTGTGGCGGTGAACAACTTACCTATGGAGGCGATGTTAAAGGCGGTTTGGTTAGTGTTCTTGACAAGATGACCTCTATGTGCATAGCCTGAGACTTCCTGTAGAACAACCTGCCCTTTGTGCAAGATCGTTACGCTTGCACTGAATTTGTCATCGCTGCTCAGTTGGTTAATGTAAGATTTGATTTGACCAATCGCACGACCAGGTGCTGTTTGTGCTTGTGTGCAGCAACTCCAGAAAACCAGTAAGAGCGTAATAAATTTTGGCATCGCAGAAACGTCAATGCACAAATCTAGTTTAAACTACATTGGGATAATGTCTTTCGTACACTTAAAGTCATTAACTATAAAGGATGTCTTTAGCTTTGGAATTAAAATACATAAGATGCGCTAGCTATTCCTTGCGATTTTTTAAGTCTTTCCGATACTTCATCTGCATCGCTGCTAAAAAACCGATCCAAAGTGCAACAACCAGAATTGCCATTCTACCTCGGGATGAGAGATCAAAGAGATTCAATGTTAGGATGATAACACTACCCAAAACCCATCCGATATCCAGTAAGGTGATGATGCCCGTATAGAATTTGTTTGTATGCCTACGCTGAGCTACCGTTAACACAAAGGCGGAAAACCCTAACAATAAGGCCCCAATAAGCGTGAAGATATAGTCTCCATCAACTTCGAAGAAACCACTCCAGCGCGAAGCACCTATAACAAGTGCGGTGCCGCTTAATGCGGAAAAAACACCGTTGATCGATAGATATTTCTGGAGAGGATGCATACGTCAAATACAAATATAAGACTCAATCCGTTTGCCACCGATCCGCTAAGGTCCGAACCCGTGAATTCGAATGGCCGTAGCTCACAATGCGTACATCAAGTGCAGTAGATCGGAATTTCTCCAGGGCAGTGGATATCGAATCTATAATCCAGGATAGTTCGTTACCAAAAGCACCCCCGCCAACCAGAGTTAAGAAGACCTTGTTGCTTCCGGTGTTTCTTGCGTTCAGCACGGCAGCATGGAAGGTGGCTTCATATAGAGCCTCCAATATCAAACATGCAAAACCTTCCCAGTAGATCGGGTCAATACTGGTGTATGCAACAGGTAGGGCGGAACAATATGCTTGTGAAACAAGTTGGCCTTCACCGTTCAGCGTGACCTCAGTATTCCACTGAACACCGATTTTTAACTGTGCCTTTAATTCTTCACGCTCCGTGGATGAAAGTCGTCCTAGAAGTCTGTTAATGTGAAGCAAACCTTCCTCACTGGCCAGCATATAACCGTTCCTCATCCTCCATAAATGCAATTCTTCGTTGTTGAAGTAATCCGCTACGTCGTCCAGGCAGTCAACCTGATTACTCGCCGTCTGCCCAATTCCGTCATTAAGAGGTACAAAGTAATTTCGATAGATGGTTCCGGCACCACAGGCAATGGCACAAGCAGGTCCTTGTGTACGATCGAACTGATAAATGCCAATACCGCGTTCGGGAGTAACAGTAGGCGAGGTCATTTCGAGCAAGTTAAACTGCGATGCAGCCTGAAACAAAGCATTCTTGTTCGATGGGTTCTTATGTAAGGCCTGAACATCTCCAACAACCTCTTGAATACGAATTCGGCCTTTATTCGAAAGAAGACCGGAGTTAGCTTGTCGTAATTCACCAAGTGATACGATTTCAAGCTGTCCACAATGATAGGACTTCCCATTAGTGCGAGAAGTTATAGTCTCACCATCTAGAATCAGGTTGTTCCGGACTTCCTCAGGAGTAGTCTCGTCAAAGCCGGTTAGTTTGTTAAACCAGGTCATAGTTCAAAAGTATAAAACATCATGCATTAGAACGAACAACGCACTATGGAAACACAGTTATTCTAAACTTCGCCTAAATTCGTACGCCTATGAAACATCTCATCCTGTTAGTAGCATTGTGCATTCTGGTCGCCATAACTCCCGGTTGTGGCAACAAACAAAAGGAAACCAGAGCGTATCCAAAGGTCGTTGATGCCGAAATAATGCAACGGACCTACGATGAGATTAAAACACCCCATAAGTATGGGTTGGTCTTTGTGCATCCAGACACCTCCATAATGATGGACTGTCCAACCATATTTCGAAAAGAAGACAAGTGGTATATGACGTATTTTACGTATGATGGACAGGGGTATGAAACCTGGATCGCTGAAAGCCAGAATTTGCTTCAATGGAAGGAGTTAGGTCGTGTTCTTCCATTCTCATCTTCAAAACGTTGGGATGGTAATCAGGCCGCCGGTTATCCAGCCCTGATTGACTTGGAATGGGGTGGTACCTATGGAATTCAATCGTACAACGATAAATATTGGATGTCGTATTTTGGCGGAAACACCACGGGTTATGAACGTGGTCAATTGTCCATCGGTCTGGCTTATACCAATCAAAACCCGGCAACAGCCCATGCCTGGGATCGACTTGGGGAACCCGTATTACGCACCGACGATAGCACCACAGGATGGTGGGAAAACAAAAAACTCTATAAAAGTATGATCATGGAAGATCACGAAAGACGCACAGGAAGTCAGTTCGTGATGTATTACAACGCAATAGGAGATACGTCTTCCGGGGCAACCTGGGTGGAACGTATTGGGATGGCGACCTCAAATGACATGAGCAATTGGCATCGATATGACTCAAACCCAATCATAGATCATCAGGTAGGAATTACCGGCGATGCCTATCTTCAAAAAATGGATGATTTATACGTGATGTTTTATTATTCGGCGTTTCGCCCCAAGGAACGACGAGAGGCCTTTAACCGTTTTGCGTGTTCGTATGATTTAATTCATTGGACCGATTGGGATGGAGAGGATCTTATCAAACCTTCTGAGCCTTTTGACAGTAAATATGCTCATAAACCTTGTGTGGTTAAATGGAATGGAACGGTATATCATTTTTATACTGCAGTTAATGAACTGGAACAACGTGGCATCGCCGTGGCTACCTCGAAAGACATTGGAACGAGTGATCTGAATTATGAGAAAATCGATATAAAACTACGCCGCTAATCCGTGCTGTTGATTACAGTAGGATTGCGTACGTTGCGAAACACAAATGGTTTTTTCTTATCTCCTTTTACCTGAACCTCGCTAAGCGTTAGATTTTCAACATTATCAAAAACAAAAGCAGGCCTGTAATCGGGTTTCTTGAGCTTTACAGACACCTTCTTGAAACGAATATTGTC
>DIYD01000032.1 GCA_002428905.1 Bacteroidetes bacterium UBA6063
CTGTCCAACGATCCGATCATGAAGAACTGGTTTACTTCAAGTGCTCCGGATGTTGTAATAGGCTCTTTAACAACACCTCTTCTTGCGGTGTAGTCCGAATGAATGAAGTTCATCTCCTTCCCATTCTTAGTTACAAAACCGGTGTGAAAGTCCAGGCCAATCAGGTACGTGCTGCTGTCTGGTTGCTCAGAGAGGTATGTACGAAGTTCGTCTACACTTTTTACATAGGCGATGTCACTACAATACGCTTTAATCAAAACCGAGGATGCCTGTTGTGCCATGCGAACGCGCTCTATGTCGTATCCGGTCTGTTTCATAATTGTTGTTAGAAAATAACCACAGGCAATGGTGCCTTCTCCCGGTTGTTGACTAGTGCCATTAAAATCCCAGGGAGTGCCAATCCAGTATGATGGCATTGCATCATTAACAACCTTGTACATTAAGTGCTTTGATCCATCGTAATCCCCTGAATCAATGTTCAATTTCAAACTGTCCAGTCGTATTAAATATTCCTTGTAGGAGAGGTTTCCTTCAACTGCATCCGCACCCCTGGCGTCGGGATTGATGCGGTTTAGAGACATCGCTAAAATGAATAGGAGTAATACGGGAATTACGAGTTTGAAGATTCTGGTCATGTGGCGTTTTACAGCTTAACGAAGCGCTCCACATGTTTGGTATTGGTGCCAATAATTTCGAGATAATAAAGGCCATTGGTCAAACCATCCATGGATATGGTTTCGAATAACTTGCCACCTGTGGTGAAATCTCCGGAGATTATTTCCTGCCCGAGATTGTTCAGAACCCGGTACGCACTAAAATCGGAGATGTTTGAGCTTACGGTAAGTGTGGAAAAGGTGGGGTTCGGATAAAGAGACACCCAAACATCGAAATCACTGTTATTCGTGATTTCTGCGGTGGCAAGAACCCACAAATCCGGATCAAACACAATGGAATCGGTTTGGAATGGTAGTACGATTTCGGTGCTGAATTCCGAACTGTTAGGTAAGAATGTGATGTCTGTTGAGTCTGTTCTGGAAACAAAACGCAATTCCACCGGTAATTCAAAGAATGACGTGGAACCGTTGGTCGTCTGCTTCATGTCTAGGTACAGTTTGTTGCCTTTTTGTTCCCAATTAATGACATAGTGTGGATAGCCAGAGCCGTAATACCAGTCGTTAAAAAACTCCGTAAAGTCGGTTCTGGAGGTGGACTCGATGTGAAACTTTAAGTCGTCCGTACGCGCAAACCCATGTCGCAAATTTGGGTCTTCCAAATAATTTCGCATGGCTTTGTAGAACAGGGAATCTCCAATTTGGCCATGTATCATACGCAGCAATTGGGCTCCCTTGTTGTACGTCATGTGGCTGCTGAATAATCGAGCTTTATCCAATGTGTCAATAACGTAAACCGACAAGTCAGGGTCACGTCTTGCCCTTTCCTGACTTGCCAATTGATTCGCTCTCCAGATGTTTGGTTCATTGAGTGCTTCACGTGCCAACAGCGTGAAATACGTTGCAAATCCTTCGTTAAGCCATAAATCCGTCCAGGTAGCACAGGTCACCTGATTGCCGAACCATTGATGAGCCAATTCGTGGGCGATCAAACCAAAATTCCAACTGCCCATAAAACTCATGGTCTGATGTTCCATTCCTCCTCCCCGAAGGAATTCGGCATGGCCATATTTTTCTTCCATAAAGGGATATTCACCGATAATGGAATCGAAAAAATGCATGATTTCGATTGTGCGTTTAACCGGTTGTTCCATGTACGGCTTACTTTCCGGAAAAACGTAATTCAAAATAGGTAAGCTATCACCATTCGAGAAATGAACCCAGTCGGTAAACTCGACATAATCCGTTACTGCCGTGGCGATCAGGTAGGTCACAACTGGATAGCGATGTTTCCAGTTGTATATCTGTTGTGTGTCGTTCAGTTCAACCACCGATTCGAGTAGGCCAAGACCTGCAGCTTTGAAACCCTTTGGAATTGTTATTTGCATATCTACCGAATCGATCTTATCGGTGAGACTGTTTTTGCATGGCCACCAGTCCTGAGCACCATAAGGCTGACTCAATGTCCAAATGATCGGCGTGCTGCTTTGAGCTCTTCCCGATTCACGAACGTAGGTTGAGGTATTGGTGGGGTCACCGTGATAATAGATTCGAATTGAATCCAGCTCATCCGGATTGCTTGTGCCTGGAATATCCGCAGTCACCAGATCATTGGAGTGGAGCCAAGTGGTTCGCAAGCCGTGATATACGATGCTGTCGACCGTCATATTGCTGGCGAAATCAAAACCAATTGAATCCAGACCGGCACTCGGAGTAAAATACGTGGTCACCGTTCCGCTCATTTGCCGAACAGCCGGGTTGATATTCAGTTCCAAACGATGATAGGAAATGTCAAAATCTTGCTTGATGCCTGATTTCTTACCCAGTTTTAGCACGGATTCCAGTGGTGATGTACCACATATTTGGGCCCAACCGAATGCAGGCACTAACAGGCTAACTAGGGTTACAATCCGCCACATAACTGATTAACGCGCAAATTAAAGTAAAGTTGGTCGGTAACTTCCATGATTTTGTAAGATTACCGTGTTCTCGGATTCGAACCAACGAGCAGGAAGGAGATCTTAAAGAAGAAATGGCATGGTGTAAGTGTCGTTTTATTTGGTCAAATTGAAATATTTCCCTAAGATTGAGAGACAAAGTCTACAGGAGTAAACAACCATGACCTTTGACCAAAAAAAACATCAGATCGTATGAAATTTAGAATTGTTTCAGTGCTTTTTACAGCATTGATTATTGCAAGTGCATTGCCTTCGCTCGGCCAAAACTATTCCATTGAAAGCTCTCTTGAAATTATTATCGATGGTTTAATCCATCACAGCCAGGAGGAATATCGAAGTGCTATAAAAGAGTATGACAAGATACACAGAAACGATACCAACTATGCATTCGCTCAATACCAGAAAACACTTAGCCTGATAGCCAGTAAGAAGTTCAAGCAATGTGCCGCTACCAGTGCAGCTGGTGTCGAGCTGATGGATGCGTCTAATAAACATCTGTTTTACCAGAGTTATGGAATAGCGGAAACCGAGCTCAAAAACTACGATAAAGCCATTGAGATATTTGATACGGCGATTAAACAGTTTCCGTATAACTCTCGATTGAAGTACTACCGTGCCGAAAGCTTGATCAAGGCGAAGAAATATGAAGAAGGGTTAAATGCCCTCTACGATAATCTACGGGAGAACCCTACACACCCTGAAACGCACTACCTACTTGGCGATATCTGCCGGGATCTGGAGTTGCATGGACAGGCCGCTTTATCGTATCTAACCTACTTCATTATGGAAACAGACGGCCCTAAGGCGTCTAATCGATTAATTGCCATTGACGATTATTTGTCTGGTGATTTGGATGGAGAAGGTTTGTACATCGACATTGAATTTTTGGAGCAGGGGTTTGATGAGATTGATGAGGTTTTAGCCAATAAAGTTGCGGTATCTCCGCGATACACTACGCCCTCTGTGTTTACTTATCCGGTTGTAAAACAGATGCACATGGCGTTGAAATCGCTATCGAAAGTAGAAGCCGATACCGGTTTTTGGAACGAGTTTTATGTACCGTTTTACAAGAAGTTAATGCGAGATCGCAAGTTCTCGGGAATGACCAATTACATCGTTCAATGCCTGGGGCCATATAATCCGGGCGTGGCCAAGAATCTAAAGAAAGGCAAGGCCAGAACGGAGGACTTCAAGATGTGGTATGAAGAAGCATTTGACGATTTTTATGCGATGCAGGAAGTGGACGGTGAAAATGTAAAGTTTCATTTCTCTGAAGGAAAAATTGAAGGCATTGGTGAAGAGGACGATCAAGGGATGCAAGGTGACTGGGTTTTCTATCATACGAATGGGAAAATTCTGAGTGAAGGGAAATTGGAAGATGGCAAAAAGGTGGGTGGCTGGACATTCTATCACCGGGTTGGCGGTGTACGCTCAGAGATAAAATACGACGATGGTAGGGCGAACGGGCCATTTAAACAATACTTCCCTACCGGCGTGCTGAAAATGGAAGGCGAATATCAAGATGATTTGTACAATGGTGTGATTACCACATACTTTTCTACTGGTGGTACATATCTCGAAGAGGAATATGATGCAGGAAAAGTAGCCGGAAGTGTGAATTATTATCACCGAAACGGCCAACTGCGTACAGAAGGCCATGTTGTAACTGGTGTGGTAGACGGAAGGGTGACAGATTATGCGATAAACGGTCAGAAAATCTATGAGCGAAACTATAAGAATGGTAAGTTAAGTGGATCTGTGAAGAGATGGTATATGGATGGTACGCTCATCCTTGATGCCCAGTATTTCGCAGGAGATTTACATGGACCGTACAAACGATATCATCTTAATGGCGAGCTTTCCGAAGAAATGACGTATGAAGAGGGTGTGGCTGTAGGAGTATCTAAGGTTTATCACGAGAATGGGAGCATAAAGAGCGAATCTATTAGCGACTCGAAAGGTCGGTTAAACGGACCATATAAGACCTTCTTTGAAGAAGGTGGTTTATATGGCGAGTTCATGTATAAGAAGAACAAAATGTACCAGTATTCGTACCGAAACAAAGAGGGTAAGAAGCTCACTGAAGGTGTGGCCAAAGGCAAATACCTCGATTTCAAAGGCTACGATATGGATGGCTACCTGTTCACGAAAGGTACGTATATAAAAGGCAAAGAAGCAGGAGAGTGGAAACAGTACGATCCGCTCCAGTTACTGATTAGCGAAAAGCATTATGTTGATGGTGGACTTGAAGGCAACTATACCTACTATTACTACAATGGTGAGCCCAGTACGAAAGTGATCTACAAAAACGGGTATAATCACGGAAAGTACTTGCAGTACTTTAAAGATGGAAAGACCAGAACAGAAGGGCATTATCGAAGAGACAACGAGGTGGGTGAATTCATTCGAAAAAACAACATGGGTAAGACCGTGGCACGTAATTATTACGCTAGTGGTGAATACCAGGGCTGGCAATCGCACTACACAGAAAAGGGCGAGTTAAATTCGGAGGAGTATTTCGACGAAGGGGTATTTCTTGGTGGGATCTACTATGGACCCAAAGGGGAAGACGCTCAGCGAATTTGGTTAGATAACGGTAATGGAGAGTTTCGGGTAAATTACAAGGACGGCAAAAAACGTTTTGTGTCGAATTATGTGAATGGTGAGCTGGAAGGTGATATAACCATGTATTATCCAAATGGTCAAATTGAGAAACAGGGTAAATACGAAAGCGATATGAAACAGGGAGAATGGAAAGACTTTTATGATAACGGCCAGGTAGAAGACGTATATAGCTATGTGAATGGAGAGTTAGACGGTAAGTATACCTCTTATTTCAAGAGTGGAAATATCGAAATTGAAGCTACGTACGACGAAGATGAGTTCGAGGGTAGTTACAAAAGGTACTTTGAGAATGGGAAACTTCGTTTCGAGTATAACTACAAAGAAGGCATGCTTCACGGCGAGTGCAGGTATTATGTGCCGTCGGGTGATTTGATTATGATTCGATATTACGTACAGGATGTAATGGTTGGAGTTTCGTATTTGGGTAAGGATGGGAAACCGGTTGAGACGATTGAGGTAACAGGTGATGAACAGTCATTCACAACGTACTTCGAGAATGGAGAAAAATCGGCTACGTTTACTCTGGAACACAATTACTTCATTGGTGATTTCGTCCGTTATCACACCAATGGTGAGAAGTACAAGGTTTCACAATACAAAAATGGCCAGTTGTATGGAGACATGATCCGTTATCGGGAAGACGGAACGAAGGTGTATCATTATCGTTATAAATATGGGGAGGAAAATGGCGTCTGCACAGATTATTATCCGGATGAAACTCCGAAAGAAGAGTACACCTATTACAACGGCGACTTAGAGGGTACAACAAAGCTTTATAATAAAGCGGGTGAAGAAGTGTCGAACAGGTTCTATTTTAACGGGAGATTCTATAGTGGGAAGTTTTAAGCAGATCAGTGCGGTACTTTTAATCGCGTTCGCAAGTTTTGGTCTGGCTAACGGCCAGTCAGCAAAGGAGTTACAAGAAAAGTATAAGGGGCATAATGCATGTAATGTGTTGTACAAACGGCATTACAATATTGAGGTAGTGAAGGGTGAGCTTAAGGTGACCAAACATGTGATTGACGAACGCATGTATCTCAATGATAAGGTGTCATCCATCATGAAGGGGAGTGTAGGTTACAGTTCATTTTATGACCTGGTAGACCTGGAAGCTATGTCGTTGATCCCCAAAGGTGAGGATAAGTACAAAAAGTTAGTGGTAAAGGATTTCAAGGTGAATACCAATGCCTCGGGTTCGGTGTTTTATGATGATTCCAAAGAGAAGGTGTTTCAGTATACGCAACTGGTTAAAGGGGCGAAAACCCGATTGGATTATACGCTAAATCTCACACAACCAAATCTGATGTCAGCGGTATACATGCAGGATTACTATCCGATTGAGCGGTTGGAGTTCTCAGTTTCCTTTCCGGATGAGGTAGAAATCGACTACCGGGTGCTCAACATGAAAGAAGGTGAATATACCTTCACCAAGGTACGTGAAGGGGGCAAAAACGTTTACACCTGGACCAGGGCTGAGGTTGAAGATGCCGATTTTGAATCTGACGGACCAAGTCCACGGTATTATCTCCCACAAGTACATGTGTTCATTGTGAGCCATGAATCGGAAACAGGTAAGGTAAATCATGTGGGTACGGTAGATAACCTACACCGTTGGTACCGTCAGTTGATTGACGATTATGCATCAAATACAGATGAAACCAATGATGAAATGGTCTCCATTGTTGACTCCTTAACGGAAGGGTTAACCGACGAGGTGGAGAAAGTGAAAGCCATCTACTCCTGGGTTCAGGCAAACATCAAATACATCGCGTTCGAGTATGAACTGGCCGGTTTTGTGCCACGACCAGCGGCTAAAGTTTGCAAGCGCCGGTTTGGGGACTGTAAAGACATGGCAAGTATCATTAAAGAAATGCTGGCCATTGCTGATGTGGAGTCCTATCTAACCTGGATCGGGACCCGAAGTATACCACATCGATATGAAGAGATCCCAACGCCTTCGGTAGATAACCATATGATTGCAACCTATATCGCTCCAGATGGTGAAGTGTTTTTTCTAGATGCAACCGATCGCTATAACACCTTTGGGCATCCGGCAAGTCATATACAGGGTAAGGAAGCGCTGGTTAGTATTTCTGCAGAAGAGTATAAGATTATCGAAGTACCCATTATGGATAAAGCCTATTCGCAGAAAATAGACACTGTTTGGTTGAAAATCGAAGGCGACAAGTTAATTGGGAAGGGCTATCTCACGGAGACGGGGTATTTGCGAAACTATTTGGCTCATGTGATGGGTGGCCGAACGGAGATTCAAACCAAGAAGTTATTGGAGGGTAAACTGGAAAAAGGTTCAAACAAATTCAGATTAACATCCTATGACCTGCTCACCGATCCAGAAGACTATTACAAACCCTTCGAGGTAAAGTACACGTTCGAAATTGATAACTATCTGGCTTCGTATAAAGATGAGGTATATGTTGACATGAACCTCTACAAACGGGTGGGAACCAAGATAAAAGACAACCGAAAAATACCATTCGATTACGATCAATGTGAAGAAGAGCTGTTAACCTTTATTCTCGATATTCCTGAAGGGTATGAGGTTACATATATTCCAGAGAGCTACAGTAAGTTTCTTGGAGAAACCAACTATTCCATCACATACAAGCAAGAACAAAATCAGATCGTTTACGACATTACCATGGGCATTTCAACCTTGCTGTTTGAGGAAGAAGGTTTCCGCGATTGGAACGAAATCTATGCCCAAATGACCAAACTATTTAACGAAACCATAGTGCTAAAACAAAAGAATTAAAATGAAGAAATTAGGATTAGTGATCATAGCTCTGAGTACGGTAATTATTGCTCGGGCTCAAGACTCATATTTATTAAATTATGAATGGGAGGCCGAACCAGAAATTCATGAACTGACTGAGGAAGAAAACAAGGAGTCTGCAATATATCTGGAGCACAACATTGCTGTAGAGTCTTTTTATACCAAGGAAGGAGGTATTATCGAATACTTCATGGAGCACCGTATTATTCACCTGAACGATGCCGATGGTGTAGACGAGTTCAATAAGGTATACATGCCGGGTAGTTTCGCCGATCCGGAGCGCTATGTAATTGTTGAATTGGCTCGGGTCATTAAACCTGATGGCCAGGTGATTGAAATGGATCAAAACGACATTTTGGAAGAAGTGAACGAAGAAGAAGATCGAACATACAGGTATTTCGCGTTCGAAGGTGTTGAAGTTGGAGACGAAGTGGAGTACATGTTTATCTACCCGAGACCATACAAGGCCAATGGTTCTTACTATCACGTGCAATCTCAGGTGTTCCGAAGAAAAGCAACGGTGAGCATCATCACACCCAAAAATCTGGAGAATAAATTCCTGTCACTCAATGGCTTCCCTAAAATGGAAGAAGATGAGGAATACGATGATCGGAATTTTTATACCGCAACCATGGAGAATATTCCGAGACTCGAGCGTGAGAAGTATTCGGCATATAACGCGAATCGAACGGGTGTTGCTTATTATCTCTATAAGAATACTTCCAATAACATGACGTTTGATTTATATACCAGAATTGCCAAAAATCTGGGTGAAATCATCAATGCTATTAATCCGAAGAAGGATGGTGTATTGAAGTACATCAAAAAATTGGAGATGGATGAGTCGTTGAGTGACGAAGAGAAGATCATTTTTCTTGAGAACCATGTGAAGAAGACCATGGAGTACAAGGAAGGTGCGTCGGGTGAGTTGAAGGCGTTGTTCAAAAACAGGTTTGGTGGTGACCTTGCCTACATTCGTTTGTATGCGGCCATTTTCGACCAATGGGGTATCGAATATGAGATCGTTAATACCTGTAGTC
>DIYD01000125.1 GCA_002428905.1 Bacteroidetes bacterium UBA6063
ATGCTCTATTGAGCCAGCCATAAGAAAACCCAGTATCCTACCAGCCATTTTGGGCAAACCATAACGTTCGTAAAATTGGCCAACCTCCTCTATGTACTCCTCGAGTTTTTCCATCGATCGCAAATATACATTTAGTTCAGTACTTAATGAACTTTCGTAGTGAATCTAAATTCGTTTCACCGGTTTAACACAGGAAACAAACAATCTCCACATATGCATCTCCATATTGGCAGTGAAAATCCCCAATAACACCTAACCCATGCAGAGTTTTGTCCTATGCCATCCTTCTTCCGCCGATTCAAATTGCAGTTTGATCGGAAGCAGTGTTCCCATCGACTAATTTTCAATGCACAAACTCAATTCTGCTTGTCAAATCCAACGAAAAAGTACAATTTCGGATTCTTGAATATTATGAAATTTAAACACCTACTCCCCTGTTTGTTGCTCCTTATTTCTTCCAGCTCGTACGCACAAAAGAAGAAAAAAGAGGATAAGAATGAAGAACCGAAATACTGGTTACAGTCAAGTCAGCTTGGCGGACTAAAATTTCGAAGTATTGGCCCGGCATTAACCTCCGGTCGAGTTGCCGACATCGCGGTTAACCCAAATAACTTCAATGAGTATTATGTGGCCATTGCCTCGGGTGGTGTTTGGAAAACTACCAATCACGGTGTGACCTACACGCCTATTTTCGACGGCCAGGGATCATACTCCATTGGCTGTGTAACCATCGACCCAAATCAATCCTCTACCATATGGGTTGGTACCGGTGAAAACAATAACCAGCGCTCGGTTGGTTATGGCGACGGGGTATATAAGTCGACCGATGGTGGTATGACCTGGAAACACATGGGACTAAAAGCTTCGGAGCATATAGCAAAGATTATTGTAGACCCAAGAAACTCTGACGTTGTTTACGTAGCAGCGTATGGCCCCCTGTGGTCTGACGGTGGGGATCGCGGCTTATATAAAACCACAGATGGCGGTGAGAACTGGGAAAGAATTCACTATATATCCGATAAAACAGGGACCTGTGACCTGGTTATTGATCCAAAAAACCCGGATATTCTCTACGAGGCTGTTCATCAACGTAGAAGACACGTATTTACTTACATCGGCGGTGGACCGGAAAGTGCGATCTATAAGTCCACGGATGGTGGAAAAACGTGGAATGAATCCAAAAGTGGGCTACCATCCGGCAAAATGGGACGGATTGGTCTGGCAGTTTCCCCAGCCGCCCCTAACGTTGTTTATGCCATTATTGAAGCTGAAGGCGATGCTTTTGGGTTCTATCGCTCAACCAACAAAGGTGCAACCTGGAGTAAGCGCAGTAAGCACGTAACTTCTGGCAACTACTATCAGGAACTCATCTGCGATCCGCACGATGTGGACAAGGTATTCAGTATGGACACGTGGTTACACCACACCGAAAATGGTGGCAAATCTTTCATCGCTACAGGTGAACCTAAAAAACACGTAGACAACCACTGCATATGGATCAACCCAAACAACACAGATCATTGGATTGTAGGTTGTGATGGAGGAATCTATGAAACATACGACCATGCTGCAACCTGGGAGTACAAGGCGAACCTACCGGTAACGCAGTTCTATAAGGTTTCGATCGATTACGACAAGCCTTTTTACAACGTCTTTGGTGGAACACAAGACAACAACTCGCAAGCTGGTCCATCTCGAACAATCAACAATGCGGGCATCTTGAATTCAGACTGGTACATCACCGTAGGTGGAGATGGATACGAGACCCAGGTTGATCCGACCAATCCAAACATCATCTATGCACAATGGCAGTATGGTGGCCTGGTTCGGTACGATCGTCAATCTGGAGAGCGTATTGGCATTAAACCACAGCCTGGCAAAGGAGAAGCCGCCTATCGTTGGAATTGGGATGCACCGTTGCTCATCTCTCCGCACGACCCGAAAACACTTTTCTTCTGTGCGAATAAAGTATTTAAAACAACCGACCGTGGTAATACCTGGAAGACCATTTCTCCTGATTTGAGTCGTCAAATCGACCGAAATAAACTGAAGGTCATGGGTGAAATACAATCCCCCGACGTTGTGATGAAGAACAAGTCGACTACAATTTACGGAAACATCGTGGCCTTTGACCAATCACCAATAAACGCGAATCTCCTTTATGCCGGTACGGATGATGGATTGATTCAGGTTTCTGAAGATGGTGGAACAACCTGGAATAAGAAGGGTGAATTCCCAGGAGTTCCTGAAATGACTTATGTGAACATGGTATGGGCCTCGCAACACGATGAAAATGTCGTTTATGCTGCTTTCAACAACCACAAAAGAGGCGACTTTAAACCGTATTTGTTAAAGAGTACCGACAAAGGGAGTACCTGGACAAAACTTCAAAACGACCTGCCTGAAAGAGGCACGGTATATTCGGTGGCAGAAGACCACGTAGATCCGAAGTTACTTTTTGCCGGCACGGAATTCGGTTGCTTTACCAGTGTGAATGGTGGAGAGAACTGGGTAAAGCTAGGAGCTGGTCTTCCAACCATTTGCATTCGGGACATGGCTATTCAAAAAAGAGAGAACGATTTGGTGCTGGGAACCTTCGGAAGAGGATTTTACATTCTGGATGACTATAGCCCGTTGAGAAAACTGACTAAAGAAGATTTAGACAAGGATGCGAACATCTTCCCAATCAAAAAGTCGCTGGCCTATATCGAATCTAACCCACTAGGTCTGAGAGGTACTGGAAGTCAGGGTGCTTCCATGTTTACCGCGCCAAACCCTGCTTTTGGGGCTACATTTACCTACTATGTCAAAGAGAAGCCGATGTCTCCAAAGGAAAAGAGACAGAAAGCTGAAAGTGCAGCAAAAGAAAATGACGTAGACATTGAGTATCCAACGTATGAAGAGTTTGTGCGCGAAGACACCTATGAAGACGCTTATCTTCTGTTTATCATTAAGGATGCTTCAGGTAATGAAGTGCGTAAACTTAAGAAACCGGCCACAAAAGGAATTCAGCGTGTTACGTGGAATCTACGTTATCCGTCAACTACTCCAATTCAAACCAGCAAGGGCGAAGTAGGGCGATACAGCAATCCGAATGAAGGCCCGTTGGCTCTTCCAGGGAAATACACTGTGGAGCTTTGGCAAGCCGACAACGGCGTGTTTAAGAAACTCGTAGAACCCACATCGTTTGAAGTTACTCCGCTAGAGAATTCTTCGTTAGATCGACAAACGGAGGCCAACATCGCCTTTAAGCGACGGGTACAGGAACTACGCAGAAAAATGCGAGGAAGTGCAAATGAAATGGGTGAATTGGGTTCACGATTGAAGCACATCAAAGAGGCTATTCAAAGCTACCCGGGTGCCGATGTTGCATGGATGAAAGAGGTAAAGGCGTTGGAAAAAGTAATGCACGACAATCGCATCAAGTTATGGGGCGATTATCACAAGTCGAGCCGAGATGTTGAAGCCGTACCTGGAACGGGTATGCGCATAGAAAACATTGTTTGGAACACCTGGTATTCCACTTCCGACCCAACGGCGACTAATGTGGAGCAGTTTGAACTTGCAACGGAGGAATACGCGGAAATCAGAAAAAGTCTGGACGCACTGAAATCGAGTATCGAAGCCCTGGAATCGAAGCTTGATAGCAAAAACGTACCGTACACTCCAAATCGTGCGAACTGGAAGAAGGACTAGTGGTTTACGGACATATCAATATCTGGTAATCGAGAAAGCAGAAGTGTTGATCTTTGGTTTAGTCGCTGGTTGAATGAGAATATAGGCTCCACGCTTATAACGGTCTGCACCGTACCAAGCCAATTCCGGTTCCAACCCATAAATGGCCTTCACAGTCTGCTTCGATCACATTGATGTACGGATAAGGCATTTTTGCGTTAAGTGCTGAGCGTGCGGTGTATTCACCCGAATTCATATCCAATGTATAGACTCCTTTGTCGGTTGCCAGGTAAACAGTTTCATCCAACAGCGTCATGTGATTGATTTTCAAACCTGATGGCCCAGGATATACACGCCAATTGCCCTTCCGTTTTTTGGTCACTCCTTTTTCCGTGACTACCCAAAGATTTCCCATCTGATCGTAGGTAACCTGTTTCACCCTGAAACCAGCCGTTCGCGTATAAGAAGTCTGACGAATTCGTCGGTTAACCATATCTGCATAAAACAGGCCGTAAGCCTGAGTGCCTACCCAAATGGTATCATCTTTAGCAGCCATACTGGACAGTTTTGTCGAGCCCATTCTGAACTGATTCTGCGCCGTATGCCGCAACCCATTGCTGAATAAGACGAGGCCTTTAATGTTCGCCCTGCACCGATCTCCAGAGAAATCAAAACCTACGGTTTGCCTGGTTGTATCGATCGGAATAATTCCTGTATCACCGATTGTAAATAAGCCAATTGCATCATCACCAAAACAAACCAGGGAGTCGCCAACACCCTGAATATCGGACACATTATCAATCAACGAGTTGATCCGGTTGTAGAACTGCCACTTTTGTGTTTCCAGGTCCAACACGCCTATTTCTGGTTTGGTATTAAGAATACATACCTGTGATTTGCTGACACCTAAATCAAGAATATTACCGCGATCGATGATGATCTCGACTTCCCACTTAATGGACGAACTCGGAATTTCATGCGTGCATGAAACGCCAAACGCTAAAAAAACAGAAAGCATCAGCGCTGTATAGTTGGTTCTCATGATACCCAAATATCATGAAATGCGGGACAAATAGAAAATTTCGAAGGTGAAAAGGAGCCCTGCCACATCAATTATTTCAGCATCTGTGTATCATTTTTTCACATCTAAGCTACGAATTCACTATCATCGCACTCCATGCAACAACGCGATTACCTCAAAGATCAGATTGATCAAATGGCGAAGGTTCTGGCCACTCTGCTGGCTAACTTTCTTGGATTAAAATCTTCGGGTAACGCAACCCAGGCCGTCTCCGTTGCTACCGAACAGTTCACAGAACTCCTCCATTGGAATCCGGACCAGTTGTTGTCTATGTCTAGTGAAGAATTGCAGTCATTTGTTGCTTCAAACGGACTGCAAGAAGAGCATGTCGCACTGATTGGTCGCTATTACAAAGAGGTAGGTGCTGCGCTTTGGAACGAAGACGAACCAAAAGCAACGCAATATTTTTCAACCGGGCGAAACATCATCTCGGCATTTGAGCAGACAAGTCAAACCACTTCATTGTCGTTAACGCTGTTAGCCGGTGAATTGGAACAACTTCTAAAATCGGACACCTAGTCGCTTACATGTAGAGACTTTAATACAGCTAAAAGCATCTCGGCACTCATTCGGTGTTTGTAATCCGGACTAATGTATTCAAATACAATCGTGCCATTCTTATCGATTACAAAAAGGGAAGGTACAGGTAACATGCCCTTATTTTTATTATCGGAATACTTCAAAAGACGATCCTTATGTCGTTCTGCTGCCTGAAATGCAATCCCCATTGCGCGAATGAGTTCGCCTTCGGAATCGGAATACAATTGATAGTGCAACGCTTGTTTTTCCATTGTTCCTTTTAGATGTTCAATGTCATCGGGGCTAACTCCTACGATCTGATATCCCAGTTTCTGAACCTCTTCCTCCACTTGTCCAACCGCACTTAAATGTGCATTGCAATACGGGCACCATCCACCTCTGTAGAACAATACTACGGAAGGTTGCTTTTTAACGATATCTGTAAATAAAACGGACGCATTGTTTAGGTTCTTTACTTCAACCTCAGGTGCATTTTCTCCAATAAGAAGTGGAGATATATCCTCAGCGTTTTGGGGTAAAGCTTCACCGTGATCTGTGGTGAATTGTAGGAAGATTAAGCCAACAACAAGCAACAGTCCTTTTTTTATCCGTCTCATATTTCTAAGGTCGAAAATTACATCAATCCTGACAACAATTCTGCATGAATCAACTGTAATTTAATCGCTTATCTATACCAAACGACAAGCCCATTTTCAGATGGGTTTGCACTTCTATTCCAGATGTTCTGCGGACAATAATACAACCTACGCAAGCACGTTGTTCTTCTTCAGTGCCTTTCGAATCAGCTTATAGGCCCAATCGTAATGACTGGAGGTTGCCGAAACCAAATAAGATCCCAGTGAGGTAGTACCGGTCCATTTGTACCGCTTCTTCTCGAATAGTTCGTCGTTACTATGTTTTGCAATCAATGCACAGACTTCGGCGTGTGATTGCGCAAACAGTTGTTTCACCTCTTGCAAGTCATATGTACTATAGCGTTCGAATATCCACGCGTTTAGAACAGGTACCGTTTTCCAGGTATACCCTTTAGCGGGCATTTCGGGTTTATTCCCGTCCATCCCTACATTGTACCAATCTAACATCATACCATGCCAGTGGTACAAATGAGCAAGCACATCTCGAATATTGCGGTTCATTGTACCCGTGGGGAATTCGCTTAGCTGAACTTCTTCCGTTTGTGCCTCTACCAGTTCCATGAGCCTGGTGTAATTGGCGTTACTTAGATGAATTAGTTCTTCTTTAGACTTCGGTCTCGGCATAACATTGTGATTAATTATCCAAAGATTGGTCGAACATGGATCATTTTAAATGATCGAAATCACCTTGTATGAAATTAACCAATGACATATTGCGGTTTGGGCGTAACTTTAAACTGAAACAATCGTATAAACTTCATATGAAACGAGTGGTTTCTCTCTTCGTCTTGTTAACCGCGATTAGTCATGCCTGGGCCCAAAACCGAGCTCAAGTAGTTTTAGACAACTATAAAGACTCGCTCCGGAGCTATGGCATTATTGCCCTCATAGACGATGGTAAAGACAAGAAAATTGGTACCGTGGGCTTTTCACACGATGGTGTGTCTATACAACCCGAACATACGTTTTGCATTGGTAGTTGTTCCAAAATGTACACGGCTGTAGCCGTTTTGCTGTTGCAAGAACAAGGCAAACTCTCCATCACAGACAGCCTTTATCGATATATTCCGCCAAATCCATTTGTAGATAGCACCATCACCATTCATCACTTACTGAATCACACCAGTGGTATAACAGATTATACCAACTATGGTATTGTGAATGAAGCACTGTATTACCCATTCAAGGACTATTCCGACACGTACATTTTAACGTTACTTGATACGGTAGATTTCCAGAAAGGAGCGCGTTATAAATACTCCAATACCAACTACTTTTTGCTTCGAATGATCATCGAACGTGCTGCGGACAAGCCTTATGAGGCTGTTGTTGACGAACTGATTATAGACCCTTTACACTTGAAGAACACGTATACGTATTACTCCAGTGAAATGAGCCACCTCGCACATCCGAGCTGGCGAGGACAAGATGTAAATGAACTCTCCAAATTAGGAACCAACATGATTTCCAGAGGCGATGGCAACCTGGTAAGCGATGCTTCGGATCTAAATACATTTATACGTGCCTTATTGCTTGACTCGATGCTATTGAACAGTGAATCCTTGCGTATCATGACTTCCTTTACGGGTGAGAAAAAAAGTCGAAACGGTTGCGGCCTATTTGCCGATAGCATTGGGGTGAACGTTTTTTGGGGTCACACAGGGCGGCAATTCAGTTACATAAGCTATGCATACGTAAATCCTGAAACGGGTGAGAGTTTTGTGTTACTAACCAATAACGCCAACGACACTTATATTGACGAGATTTCCAAACGAATTGGTCGCCTGGATTAAGCATTGCATATTCCGTCTTTCCACCTAATACCTCAAAACGTAAACCTTTTATCTAGAAGCTCATTGGTAGTTCTATCCGACCCGACATACGCACGGGTTTGCCATCGACAAGGGCAGGTTTCCATAGCGGCATGTCTTCCAGCACTTTAATCACGGCTTCTTCTACTCCATATCCAACGCGACGACGGTGTAACGATTGTAAATTGGTTAAATCACCATCTTTTTCTACCACAAAACCAATAACTATCGTTCCGGATTTGGCAAATTTATAGGCTCTATCGGAGTACTCTACGTGTTGGTCTATATAACGATCCATAGCTGCCCAACCTCCTGGATATGTGGCCTTAACTTTTAGTGAATCTTCAGGGTATATTGGGTCTTGCTCCACGATCTCCGTAGTGTCGTACTCATACTGACTGTAAGCCGAGCCTGCAACCAATAGGGAAAACACACATAGAACAATTAATCGCAACATTTTGGTTTGAATATCTCGCATACTGCAAATTAAGCAAAATTCGTGCTAGGTTTAAGCCACAAAAAAACCAGTTCCAATAGTACTGGAACTGGTTTCAATGTGTATCTAACTTTATTCCTATTTGCCGCGTGTTACGCAGTCGCAGTTTTTGTCAATTGTACCTACAGCACCTGTTGCCGTCTTACATTTATCGCCAATGTTGGCTTTCAATTTAGGACAATCATACGTAGGTGTGTTGGTCGTTGCTTCACACTTACAATCTTTGGTAATCTTACCCGCTTTGCCATCTCGCGTTTTACACTGATCGCCTACGTTTGCTTGAAGTGTAGGGCAATCGTACTTTGAAGTTGTAGAAGTTTCACATTCACAATTCTTGTTGATCTTACCTTCTTTACCGTCACGTGTTTTACACTTGTCTCCTACATTGGCTTTCAGTGTCGGACAGTCATACTTGTTCGCATCAACAGCCTCACATTTACAATCTTTCGTAATCTTACCGACCTTGCGATCACGTGTTACACACTTATCACCAACGTTCGCACGTAACGTAGGACAATCATACTTTGGAGCATCAATTGGCGTACAGTTACAGTTGCGATCTACCTTGCCAATTTTGCCATCGCGTGTTTTACATTTATCGCCAACATTTAATTTCATTGTTGGGCAATCGTATTTCTTCTCGTTTTGCTTTTTCTTCTTGATGATCTTGATGATGTCATCCAGGTCGCCTCGGTCCTTACAACCTGTGTTGAAGAAAACAAGTCCTGTGGTTAATAACAGAGCTACTAGTACTTTTTTCATATCTGATAAATATCGTTTAATTGAATTTTACTGCGCCAATTTACGGCTTTTACACCCATAAATATGTGTGATAAGTGTCATTTTGAAGTGATCGAGTGATGAATCAATGGGCATTCTTACATCTCTAACAGCCCATTACGTTTTATGAGGTCACAAGAACTTCCGCCGTTTGGTGATTACTTACCCACATCACTTCGACCATTTTTACTCTGGTTTTGATCCAATTCCATACCTTCAGTTTATCGATTAACTTCTGGTTGTTTACTTTTGGAGTGAAATGGTTACAACGGCAGAAGTTTTATCGGTCTATATCGTTGATGACGAAGCGAAAGCAATAGAAACCCTTACGGAGATTATTCATGCATTTGTTGATGGTGCTCAGGTTATCGGTTCATCGCAATCTGTAGACGTCGCATACAACGAAATATCCAATTTAAAACCGGATCTTGTTCTCGTGGATGTTGAAATGGGCGAAACCACAGGTTTTCAGTTATTGGAACGTTTCGACCAAATGAACTTCCACATCGCCTTTGTTACGGCTCATGAAGAATTTGCGTTGAAGGCAATTAAGTTTTCTGCTATTGACTACATCGTTAAGCCAGCGTCCATCAGTGAGCTGAAAACACTCATCCAAAAAATTCAACGCATGCCCAAGGTAGTCGATCAAAACCCCATGGTGCATCAGATGTTTGGGAATATGGGCAACTCCGACTTTAGCACGCACAAGATCACCATACCCACATCTGAAGGCTATGAATTTGTCCGTATAAAAGACATATACCATGTAAGGGCTGATGGGAGTTACGCCATCCTGAAGCTGACTGATGGCAGTGTACTGGTTAGCTCAAAAAACCTCAAACACTATACAAGCATGCTGGAGGATTACCGATTCTATCGCATTCACAACTCCACACTAATCAACCTTGACTATATCAAAAAACTGAATAAAGCCGCCGGAGGCTCGGTTGTAATGGAAGACAATGAGGAGTTTAGCATTTCCAAAAGTCGGAAAGATGCGTTCATGCATTTTCTAGCAATTAATTAATTACAAACTGAACATGGCATTTGAACCGCCCAACCACTTGATTCACAAATTGAGTTTTGTGCTTTCACGGGTATTGTTTTCTTCGTACTTCTGTTAACGTTATTTTGTTCACCTCACTTCATAAAATTGTATTGGTTCTATCCGCCCTGGTAGGTTTTATAACTGCAAAGGCACAGATTACGCTCGAGACACGAGACAGCATTTACACCCTAATGCTGAACGAAGAAGACACTTTTACGAAACTTGATTTACGTTATAAGTTCATCGCTCAAACCGAGCCCTTTTATCTCGACTCTATCCTGTATTACCTGGAAATTTGGGAACAGGAATATCATGACCAGCGCTATACGTTTGGTGAGGCACGAATGCGATCGATGCGGTCATGGTACCTCAACTACAAAACGGAATATGAGCAAGCCCTGAAACTGGCACATTCTGCGCTTGCCATTCAGGATTCTTTAAAAGACAGTACGGGTATTCGAAGAACGCTCAATCGGATTGGTGTCTTGAACCTACAGTTTAAGCGGTACGAAGAAAGTGCCACGTATCTGCTTCAGACATTGGAAATGTCGGAATTGAATAAAGACACTGCACTGATTGACATCTGTTTAAATAACCTGGGAATCGTATACAACAGATTACAAGATTCCGAAAAAGGTGCCAAATACAACCGCGCGTGTTACGAATTACGTCGTTTTCAAAAAGATACATTTTGGATGGCCTATAGCCTGTACAATCTGGCGGAGCTGTTTTTCAATACCGATAAATTCGATAGTTCTGGACATTATTACCTTCAATCGGTTGACCTTTTTGGCAAATTGGGTAATCGCAATGTTGTGCCTGCTATGGTACACACCGGACTGGCTAAATACTACGGTGCTATAAATCAACCTGAATTAGGACTCCCACATGCCGAAGCCGCTGTTAAAAAAGCTCGAAAAAGAGGGATACAGGATTCGGAAATCGAGGCGTTGCAAATCCTGGCAAATCTGGAATATGAGGTTGGTCGTTACAAAAAATCATATGAGACCTTGCAGACATATCAAGCCCTTCGAGAAAAAATAGATAGCGCAAACAATGCTGTAGAGATTACCAAAATTGAAGAGAAATACAACAATGCTCAACAGGCAGTGGAGATAAGTACACTGAAGGCCAAGAACCTGGAAGCACAGAACCAAAGGGATCAAGCCCGATTTCGTGCTCAAATTGCCTATATACTGGCTGGGCTACTCGTGCTGATTATTATCGCTGTTATTGTGTTTCTTGGAATCAAAAAACGAACCGATCAAAAAGTACATGAAGCCTCCTTTGACAAACAGGTATCAGATCTAAAATTAGTGGCCTTGCGTACTCAGATGAATCCGCATTTTATATTCAATTGTATCAATACCGCCCAGAATTTTATTGTAAAAACAGAGCGTGAAAAGGCGTATGAATACCTGGCACAATTCTCTAAACTGATCCGTAATGTTCTTGAAAACTCGAACAAGGTATACATTCCCTTACAAGATGAAATTAACCAAATCAAACAGTACCTTGAGCTGGAGGCCGTGCGGTTTGAAGACAAATTCTCGTACGACCTTGATATTGATGAAGCGCTTCAGCAAGGGGTTTATGAGATTCCTTCTATGCTCATTCAGCCCTGTGTAGAAAACGCGATAATCCATGGTCTGGTGAATAAAACAAACGGTCCGGGGCACGTATCTGTGCGTTTAACATTGAACGATAATTTGGTGCATATTGAAGTGGAGGACAACGGTGTTGGTCGAGAAAAAGCACTACAAATCAAAACCTCAAAACAGAACCACTACAAAGCCACGGCCACGTTGAATATCCAGCAAAGGCTAGATATCATTCAACAAAACACCTCAGAGCACATCGAATACAAGATCACTGATTTGGTGAACGAAGGCATTCCAGGCGGCACACATGTTTTCATTGCGTTGCCCTATCGATAGAAAAGTCGCTGAAATATCAGCCAATTACAAATTCAACCTGGTCAACCACAAAACGGGAGCATAACGCACCTTTTTCGTGCCTTACTTCGATTAAAAATTAATAGACATGAGAACATTTACATTCTTTCTACTCACCACATTTGTGAGTATACTCGGGTTGGCACAGACAGGTAATTTCACTACAAAACTTAAGTTTAACAATGAAGATCGTACCATTGCTTGGTATGTTCCAGGTGATTATGATGACAGCAAATCGTACAGACTAATTATTGGTCTGCATGGTCTTGGCGACAATGCGTCGAACTACCGAAATGCAATTATCAATTCCCGCAAATGGCCTTCCATTTTTCCGAATACCATATTTGCCTTCCCAGATGGTGGTGAAGATCAAAATTCCGACTTTTATGCACCTCAGGGCGACGAGGTATTTATCTCTAAGACAATGGAATCTGCCATCGCCACATACAATATTGATGAAGAACATATTGTACTACAGGGATTCTCATTAGGCGGAAGTAGCGCGCTACAGTTTGGTCTAAATCATACGGATAAGTTTGAGGCCCTTTTGCTCAACACCCCTGCCATACAAGGGTATGCAATGGCCACAAATCGATTGGGAGCAGGCTATTCTTATGCCAATGCTAAAGACATTCCAATTTTCATTTCACATGGTGCGGACGATGCCATTTACACACCTTCGATCAATGAAGCTGTTCGAAGAATTAAGATGAATAACGGTAAAGTCAAATACATACTTATGGCAAACGTGGGTCACAGTTTACCTAATCACACAATTATGAATCAGGTACAACCTTTCTTCGACCAGCCTTCAGAAAATGCTTACGATGTTGACGCGTTTGATATTCAACTACCTACCAGGATTTGCTCTGATCAGGCCACACCCGTCGTTCTTGTACAAAATCGGGGGTCAGAAAACATAACTTCAATTGATTTCATACCGATGTTGGATGGGAATAAACTTCCTGAGGTAAACTGGTCGGGAAGCATCGCGCCTTTCGAAACAGCATCTATCCCGGTTCATGTTTCAGGATCGCATGGCACGCACGAAATTGGTGTTCAGGTTGGTAACTTAAACACAACAAATACCGATGAAAATGCAGAGAACAACACAATCTCTCATACTGTTTACATGAACGTAGGTAATGGAGAAACTCCCAATTTTGTTGAAGATTTTGAAGGTGATTCAGAGAACTGGTTGCTCGAAGAATCGAAGACAATCTTTAGTTGGTATAGCGACGATGAAGTACGAAAATCCGGCGATTACTCGTTGGGCAATTTCAATACGCTTTTCATTTTCAATACACTCGGGAATGTGGAGCACTTCGAATCTCCCGTGCTTGATTTATCAAAGATTACTAAACCCGGGTTAACCTTCGATTTGGCATACAATTACCATCGGTATACCCCACCCTACTTTACAGATACGGTAAACCTCACCGACACATTGGAAATTCAGATTTCTACCAACTGTGGTGCAGATTATGAGACCATTTTCCGACAATGGGGCGATGCCCTGGCAACTGCTGATCAACCGATCATTAATCCCCTACAAGTTAGTGATTGCTTCTTCACACCAACAGAACATCAATGGAAAAACATCGGTATTAATCTGGAAAAGTATAAAGACGCCAAAAATGCTGTAATCCGGTTCAACTATATCTCCGGACTAGGAGGTTCAATAAACATTGACAACATCGAATTCGGCTCCGATTTGAATGCTCCAAGACCAAACGTGAATCCATTGAATATTTACCCAAACCCTGCTCAGGATTTCATACAAATTGACCTCGGTGATTTCGCAATCAAGCACGTTCAAATTATCGATGCACTTGGGCGTGTAAAAGAGCAAAAAATACCAACAATTGGGCCTACAAAATTGACCATTTCGACGCAAGAATTCACACCGGGTTTATATACGGTTCAAGTGGTTGATCAAACACTAAAAACGTACGCGAAAAAGATCGTGGTTCAACCTTAGATTTCACCCTTAATTGCTTTGAAGCCTTCAGTTTTCTGGAGGCTTTTTTTGTAATTGTCAGATTTTATTCACTTTTTAAGATGCTGATAAACAGTGTTTTAAACTGCATTCTTAGCCTTTTTCAAATTTGAGGTGCAACGTTTTTTGTAGTCCACGGATTTTTATAGGGTAAAAGAGATAAAATGAAATTACTAAACTTAAACCTGTGTTTCCGGCTATGCGCTATTTTTCTATTTGCGCTCCTAATCAAGCCGAAAAATGCACAAGCTACGCATGTCATGGGCGCGGACATTACGTACAAATGCATTGACACACTCAAATTCAAATTTACCGTTAAATATTACCGTTATTGTGGTGGCGTCTCCTTCAGTAATCCAAGCCGAGATACACGACTCGTTTGCATCAAAAACAACAGTTCGCAAAACGTCGCTTTAAAGCTTGACAGCATCAACGATGTTACTCCCATTTGTAAAACCGCCAAAAAGAGATGTGACCCGGTAAACACCGACACCGACATGGAAGGAATTGAAGAACACACGTACAGCGTAATCATTGATTTCAATAAGGCGCCGTACAGTAATCTTCTGAAAAATGGGTGTTGTGAAATCCGATTGGAAACAGGGCAATGCTGTCGCAATTCAGGGATTACAACCGGAGCTGCCGACAAGTGGTTTTACACCTATGCATCGGTAAACCTGTGCAAAGCACCTTGCAATTCTTCTCCTTCGTTAACCACTGAACCCATCGCTTACCTGTGTTGTAATCAACCCTTTTATTACAACAATGGGGCTTCGGACACGTCCAATTTTGATTCGCTGTCGTATAGTTTTGCCAACCCTTTGCAGGGCTGGAAACGGAATATTCCATACAGCGGTTCGTATTCTTATTTGAAACCTTTTGATGCGTACGACCCTACAGGGACGGGCAGAGCATTTCCTAAAGGTTCTCCACCTCAGGGCATCTTCCTTGACGAGGAAACTGGAGATCTAATCTTTACTCCGGTAAAATGTGGTGAAGTAACAGTGGCTGTGCTGGAAGTGAAAGAATGGCGGAAGAATTCCAAGGGCACCTACGAGGTCATAGGTATAACCCGACGAGACATGCAGTTTGTAACCAAGAAATGCCCTGGGAACAATGCACCAACAATTAAGGGCACGCCTCCTCGTATTTGTGAAGGAGGTAAAGAATGTTTCACGATTACAACCGATGATAAGGTGAAGGTACCGCCTCCACCATTACCACGCCCAGTTCCCGATACGGTCACGGTGACCTGGAACCGGGGTATTCCTGGAGCAACTTTTGACGTTGTGAATCCGCTGGCTCTGCATCAATCCGGACGATTCTGCTGGACACCTCCGATCGGTTCTGCAAGTTCGCTGCCCTATACCTTTACGGTAACGGCACGTGACGATGCTTGTCCGTTGAACGCGGTGACCGTTAAGGCCTTTCAAATATTTGTTGATCCCATTGCCGAGGCAAATCGCAAGATCACGAAATTGGATTGTGGTCGCTACGCGATTGAAGTAAATCCGAAGCCTGGTTTTGAAACCCCAGCGAAATTCGAATGGCAGTTGAAAGACACCAACGGTGTTGTGTTGTTCGACCGAACCTATGGTTATATTGAAAGTAGCAACTCGTTCTTGAGTAGAAAACAATACGACACGCTTCAATTTAGAAAAGGTGGTCGTTACATTCTTCAAATGACGGTAAATAACCGTCCGTTATGTCCGAACGACTACTACGATACGATTGACGTACCGGAATTGTTGGAGGTTGATTTGGCCTTTGGACCAGATACCTTCGTTTGTGCTGGTACCACACTTCGTTTACAACCTGGTGTTAAAAACGGTGTGCAACCGGTAACCTATAAGTGGGGGACAGGTGATACAACCGACTACCTGGATGTAGTGGTTCCAAGCTACACACCCGATACATCGTTCTATGTAGAGATCACCGATCAAAACGGTTGTACCGCATGGGACAGCACCACGGTATTCTTAAAAGAAAATCCACTTGTGTTTATTGGGCCGGATCGAAGGATTTGTACCTATGATACCATTCATCTGATACCGAACGACTCATTGGCCTACTGGGATGATCCAAGAGATACCTCAGAAATCCGAGTTCGTCAGGGCGATACCTTAGTAAAAGAATGGTTCAGAGACGGAGTCTCGATTAGTACCGATACCGCTCTGTTTGGCATGCATATACCGGGAGAATACGTCATTAAGGTGGTCGATTCCCTGGGTTGTTTTGCCGAAGACACCATGCAACTGCATGTGAACGACACGGTTACGGCCAATGCCGGACTTGATCAGATACTGTGCTGGAACGAGTGGTTAGAGCTTGTGGGTACAGAATTGGATACTGCAGGAAACGATAAATCCGGAACGTTTAGATGGTGGGATGTTACCAATCCGCCAACACGAACCAATATGGGTACGACCGATACACTGGCGTACTACATCCAAACCACGACTGATTTCCAGTTGGAGTTATTTGTAACCGAGGATACCACCACGTGTTACGATGATGATACGGTTTCGGTACTGGTGAATCCACTGCCTGATTTCAACATGCCAGGTGATATGGAAGTGTGTTACGATGCCGGTGTGATCAACCTGAAATTGAGTGAAGACCCATCGGCTGCCGGTGGTGTATGGTCTTGTCCTGCTCAACCAAACATGGTTGCCTCTGACTACCTCTTCCAAACCGATTCTTCGTTGGTAGGGAACGGAGCTTCCAAGCGTTTTGAAGTGTATTATACCTATGTACATCCGTCTACCGGTTGTGTACGTAGCGACTCGTTTGAGATTAAGGTGAATCCGCTACCGAAAGTGGAACTTCGAGATGGGTACTACTGTCAGGATAAAGGCGTAGTAAACCTAAAAGATGATAAAGTAATTGCCCTGCCTGGTGGTGGTACACTTGCCCTGGGTAGACAAGCCTGGAAATGTGTAGACTGTGGTTCGTACGATGAGACTAAGATTATTCAGGATTTGGGTTCTGGTCTTCCAGGAGCTCCACAAATATTCGTAGCCAATATTGATGAGACGACTATTCCTTTAGGAAGCAAAACACTGGACTCCATTATGCTTGAGTTTGAGTTTAGAAACGTATTTGGTTGCTACAACCGTGATACCGGTAAGATCACCATTACCAAGGTACCAAAGATCACCTTTACCGATTTAGGTGAGTTCTGTTGGGATGCCGGTGTGGTAGAACTTAAAGCACAATCAGGTGTATTGCCAGCCGATGGATACTGGAGAGCGATTGACTCTTCAGGCTATGCTCCGGCAGCTGCCTTTAACCAGGGACTGGTTAGTGACTCCTTAGACTACGATAGTTTAACAACCTATAACACGGTACGTCCTCTAGAGGGAACAAGTACAACTTACGTGGTACGTTATTACCACGATCGTTCGGGTTGTCCTACCTGGAGAGATACAACCATTACCATTCACGGATTACCTGTACCTATTATCGATATATCCTCGAACTTAGGTTCTCGTACAACTGCAGAGCCTTTTAGCTACTGTGAAACAGACCCTACAGTTACCTATTCGGCCAACTACTCGGGTGGTACCTGGATTAGTGATCAACCTTCGGCTATGAGTGGAGGTGACTTCACACCGGCCAATGTTGCCAACAAAGCGCAACCGTTCTATGTACACTACGACTACACCGACTTAAACGGTTGTCGAGGTAAAGACTCGGTTCAGGTTGACGTGCACAAAGAACATAAGATCAACATCCCTGATCCGATTGACACCTGTCGTGATGGTGATGTGATGACTGTGGAGTTAACAGCATCCTTTGAAAATGCTGGTGGAATCAACTGGCTGCCCATACTTGGTGGTACAGTAAGTGATCCGAAAGCACCAACAACAACTTTTAGCTTCTCTTCATCAACCGATACCATACAGCGGTTTATCCTAAACATTTCAACGGATCTTACATCAACCAATGTTTGTCCGTTCGTACAGGATAACTTAGTAATCGATGTACATCCAAAACCGATACCTGTAATTGTGGCGGACACCTTAAACGGATGTAATCCGGTGGATGTAAACTTCACGGTAGACATCTTAAACAAGGTTGATCCATTAACAGCAAGTTATCAGTGGACGTTCCAGGATGGTGGAAGCGACAATGTTCAAAGTCCGACCTACCGATTCGAGGAGGACGATCGGAACCAGGTAGATGTAGTGGTTACTTCTGCATTTGGTTGTGATACTACGATAACTGAGTTTGTTGATGTATATCCAATACCTAAGGCGATGTTCACTCCGAACCCAAGAAGTACAACAGCTGCACTTCCAAAGGTTCAGTTTAACAACGAGTCCACGGTAGATCCAATATTGAATTCTCAAATTGTATCAAATACATGGGACTTTGGAGTAGATTCAGAAATTGATGATACCTCTACCATGCAAAATCCATTGTACTTCTATCCATCGGATACGGGTACCTACTGGACAGAGCTTACCGTAGAGACACAGTATGGATGTAGAAGCACCCATAGAGATTATATCGTAATTGGACCAGACATCTTAGTGTTTATTCCAAATGCCTTCTCACCAGACGGTGGCGGCCCGGATGAAAACGACGGATTTAGAGCTGTTGTTAACGACGGAGCGCAATCCTATCATCTCATTGTGTTTAATCGATGGGGTGAAAAAATATGGGAAAGCTCAGACCGCGAGGAAGAGTGGGATGGTAAATACGGAACGTCTGGGTACCATGACGGTGTTCCTTACCATAACCGGCAAGACGCCCCTCAAGGTGTATACGGTTATTCCTTGCACATCACGAGTTGGAGTGGAGAAAAATACAAATACTCGGGAACCGTCACCCTGGTTAGATAATTCTATTCATTAAAACCCGAAAGCAGTGCCTGGAAACAGGTGCTGCTTTTTTATTCAACGAGTTTAACAATTCGAGTTTGGTAAATGCTTCCACCTGAAGCCACACGTACAATGTACACTCCGTTCCGCACTTCTTGCATATCCAATTGTGCATCTTTCTGCACTGTTTCCAGTGTGCTAACTAACACCAGTTTACCTTCTGCACTAATCAACTGAATCCAATCAATGTTCTTCTCACTACGCACCGATAAAACATGGGTAACTGGGTTAGGAAATACTAAGATATTCGAACTAACACCCAGGTCTGATGCCGACAAATTAAAGATGTTTACGTGGGCCTCATTCGTAATTAATGAAGCATTGGGATCACTTTGATTTATTCCCTTCACATAATACGTGTATTTACCTGGGGACTGAATCGCAGTGTCCATATACCCATGAACCCAGCTTGACGTCGAAGCTATTTTACTAAACGCTGAACCCTCTTTCTTACGGTAGATGTCGTAGTGATCGATTTCTGTCTCGCAGGCTTCCCACTGGAGTGCTGCGTCCATATCATAAGATCGCTTTGCCGTCAAGTTCTGTGGCGCAATAGTGCCGTTCGTGTCGCTGCAAGAAAGTGCTATAACCGTTGCGTCAACATGTCTGCTCCCAATGAGGTTACCATCGCGAAATTCAGACACCTTCAACCCAATGGAGTAATACCCATTTTCTACCGATTTAACCTGAAAAACGTTGTTTTCCAATCGCTTAAATTCGCCATCAGTGCTAAACGGAAACATAAAACTGTGCCCTGACTTGTATGAAGCACGGTCTAAGGACGGCATAATTACTGGTGGCTCTGGCGCAGCACCAGTGGTTAAACTACTACCACCTACCAAAGGGGCAACGTTATCTACAACCACAGAATCGCCATCTTCATCAAAGTAAGACGTACTCCATGTTGTTACTTTATTTATACAAACCCCAATGAAACTGAAATCTAACGGAGCTGAGGTGTTTTGGTCTCTTACCGATACCAACTCGGCCAGGGGATAAAATCCCTGGTCAGGAGTACCACTCGAGTTATTCGTGAGGTTGTTGGTTCGATTTCGACAGCATCTGTTCCAGGTAATAAAATACCCATAATCGTTGTCCTCCAGATCAATAACCCTGTGGTATACACCCATTTCGTATTTAAGTTCGGGTAATCCCCCAACATTTAGACAAGGTGGCTGGCTCAACACAAATGTTGCATTCAACTTAGTTGTAAGTGCTTTAACTCTTTTTTTAGTCACACGATCATATACGCCAAAATGTACCTCGTCGTCGAAACCAATGCCTGACTCCAGGTCTCTGACCACCTTCAGGTAGACATCATACCGGTACGCATTGTTGGGTAACTTTTCACGGAAACTGTAGGTTAGGTCGGCACTCACCAAATGTGTTGCCTGTGTATCAATACTTAGTAAGGCCAGGATGGTCCAGAGAATTGTTTTTCTTATCATAGCTGGTTCTTTGCCGCAATTTATAGAAAGTCGGTGAATTTGTTCACGCCGGTGCCTCAACCGTTGAAACAAAGTATTTGTTCATCTTTGGTTACTCGTACAACCAGGTCTGAAAAATTAATACATATATATAGCATAACTTAGGATCGGTGCTTCATATTTGCACCTCATTTTATGTCCCAACAGATTAACGACAAGTGGAAGAGCATTCTTGGCAAACTGGAAGAGCAGTTTGGTAAAAAGCTCGATATGAATGCCATATTACTGATTATAGGTATACGTGAATTGGGTAGTCTCAAAGAGAAGTTTACGAAGGAGGAGAAAGTTAGACTTATGCATATTGCGGTTTGTCGTTTGTTCAGCACCAGTGGTTACTATGAGCTTGTTGGTGTGAATTACAAGGGTTGGCCACAATGGAAAAGAGTAAAAGATCTTCCTTTTGTCGACGTATTCGAGCAAGAAACGTTACTCCGACATCATATTGTGACCTATTTTGAAGAAGAGCAGATTTACGATTGATAACAATGTAATGCGTACGTCAATATAGACGTTCAGGCCAGACCACGTTCATAAGCCATAGCCCTTTCCGTTATATATTCGTTGAAATAATTGGTGTAATATGAAGAAAGTTCTACTACTTGTCGCTGTTTTATTCACGACCATGATCACGTTGCAAAACTGTCAGCACGATATCCCTGAGCCGGATGATGACGACCCAAATACAACAATTACTCCTGTGACTAAATCCGACAAGTGCAACTTAGATACAGTGTACTTCGTCAACGACATCCTACCCATTATTCTGGGTAATTGCGCAATCAGTGGATGTCACGATGCCGGAACTGGGCTTGGAGGTGTTGTACTTGAATCATACGACGACATTATCAAATACGGAGAAATTGAGCCGGGCGATCCGGGTAAAAGCGAGTTGTACGAACTCATCACTTCTTCCGATCCTACAGAGGTAATGCCTCCTCCACCAAATGAGCTTACGACAGAACAAATCAATGGCATACGCATCTGGATAAATCAAGGTGCGAAGAACAATGAGTGTGAAGATATTTGTGATACATCTGCGTCTACATTTTCCGGACACGTTTGGCCTATTTTTCTATCGACATGCACCAGTTGCCATCGGTCAGGAAATTCACAGGGCGGAGTCTTATTAAGCAACTATACCGAGATTAAAGAGAACATCGACAACGGTAAAATTCAGGGAGCGCTAAGCAGAACAAACCCCAAAACAGCGATGCCTCCACAAGGGCCGCTTGAAGAATGTGCCGATGCTTTAATTCGAATATGGATTAGCGAAGGAGCTAAAAACAACTAGAATATGAAGAGAGTTACCACTTTATTGGCCATACTGGGTTTTGTATTTATCTGTATGGAATCGTGCTATTACGACGTTGAAGAAGAATTGTATCCTAGCACAAATTGCGACACCCTTAACGTTTCGTACGCAAATACGGTGTTTTCAATTCTTGAAACACAATGTTTAAACTGCCACAACAATGCGAATTCCGGCATTTTAGGCGCTGGTATCGACCTGGAAGGCTATACCCAATTGAAAACCTATGTAGACAATGGCAAGTTCTTGTCTTCCATCACACACGATGGCAACGCTTCCTTTATGCCTAAAAGTGCCAATAACCGAAAACTACCCGACTGCGATATTGCCCAGATTACTGCATGGATTAACGCAGGTGCACCAAATAATTAATTCCCAATTATGAAGAAGATTATCACATTAAGCTTAGCTGTACTTTCTATGCAATTCGGGTTCGCTCAGGATGACGAACTACCTGAAGATCCTCCGGAGTACACGAAAAAGACGTTTTACAGCAGTCGTATAGTCAATAGCCATACAACAGAATCGATTGAAAAAAAGGTATTGGATTTCCGTATCAATCACCGTTTCGGTGATGTGTCGCAAGGTTATGACAATTTCTTCGGGCTTGACAATGCAACTATGCGAATGAGTTTTGATTATGGGGTAACCGACAATTTTACCGTTGGAATTGGTAGAAGCACCTTTGAAAAAACCGTGGATGGCTTTGCCAAATACCGCTTTCTCCGTCAAATTCACGAAAACGGCAATATGCCTGTTAGTGCTGCTTATATTGTTGGTATGACAATGGACGGCTTAACACCACCCGATGGAAGAACCAATTACTTTTCTTCACGATTGACGTACCTGCACCAGGTACTTGTGGCACGAAAGTTCAATTCTTCTTTTTCTGCCCAAATTATGCCAACATTAATACACCGCAACTTGATTGATTCAAGTAAATACGCTCATGATGTATTCTCATTGGGTGTTGGTCTAAGACAAAAAATATTGCCTTCGATCACCCTGAATCTTGAGTACTTTTGGGTGGCGCCTAACCAGATCAGTGATCAATTTGTAGATCCACTATCGATTGGTATCGACATCAATACAGGCTGGCATACGTTCCAGATTCACGTGACCAACGCAACAGGTACATTTGAAAAAGCGGCCATCACACAAACAACGAATCGCTGGGATGCCGGCAACCTCCATATTGGATTTAATATATCCAGGGAATTTCAGCTCGGCGGTTATCACTAGGTGGTACAATTCAAAATTCGTATACTTGACCGAAGTATATGAAAATTGGCATTCTCAAGGAACGGAAAAGTCCACCAGATAAACGGGTTCCGTTCACCCCAAAGCAATGCGCAGAGATTATCGCGCAGTTTCCAGGTGTAGAACTTGTTGTGGAACCAAGCGATATTCGTTGTTTCCCCGACGCGTCTTATGAAGCGCAAGGTATTTCTTTGCAAGATGATCTATCGGATTGCGATGTACTGATGGGCGTGAAAGAAGTACCAAAGGAAGCCCTGATTTCAGGTAAGACTTACTTCTACTTCTCGCATACAATTAAAGAACAACCGTATAACCGTAATTTGTTACGCAAGATGTTGGAACTCAACATCCGTATGATTGATTATGAGACACTAACACATCCAAATGGTGGGCGTGTACTTGGTTTCGGTCGATACGCGGGAAT
>DIYD01000177.1 GCA_002428905.1 Bacteroidetes bacterium UBA6063
TTCCATCTGCATCCCAAAAGGATAGTAATCTGTAACCTGTCGGATATCAGCTACCCAGTAGTCGCGGAAACCATCTGCATCGAAGTCGATCATAAACTTACGATCCGTAATGACTGTCAATACATTTCCTAGATGGTTGCTCAATTCGTAATACTTCGTACCTGCAACTCTTCGGTTGTGGTAAATCTGGCCGTATTGATCACAAGGTGGCCATAACGGTGTACCAAGTGTATCCTCGTAAACAATAGTGTCCTGCGTATGATCCACACCCAGTCGACTGCTTCCATATAGAACCACTTCTGTACGCTCAAACAATCGACCACTTTGACCAGCACATTGCAATGGCATATGTGTAGGCGGTAAATACGAATACCAGGTATACCTACTCAGCTCATTCCCCTGGGCATCGCGGACATAGTAATACGTCACCTCCGGATCGCCATTCTTAGGTATAACCGTCTTACTCAAACGATTTCCAGATGCGTCATAGGTAAACTCAAGATCTGGTTTTGTGCTGGATACCGTACGCGTGATTTTCTTGATCTTGCCATACGTAGTCCATTCAATATTCTGAATTTCTTCGCTTTTATCGGCAATTAGATTTCCAAGTTCATCGTAGTCATAATTCCATGTAGTCTCGACTAGCGGATCATAACTCGTCACATAAATAGACTGATCTTCAATATCGTTGGTACTTGTGCCCGAAGGAGCACCGTCAACTACATACGCTAACCTGTTCCTCATTAATTCGCCTGCACCATTAATCGGATACACATAATCCAGGATGTCCAAATCAAAGGAGCCGCCTAAGCCAGAAGAACGCTGTAATGAAGAGATGTTACCCATCGCATCATATGCGTAAGTCGATTTATAATGGTTACGGTTTCCTCCAGATTGCCAGGTGTTGCCCACAAAATCGAGGTTAATAAACGTTTCCATATTCTTGATTCGATTCAGCTGGTCATACTCGTAAGCCGCCGCCTGTGGTATGTAGTTAAATGGATTTCCAGGTGCTTCACTTAGTGACGTGACCATATGACTAATATTACCATTGAACAAGTCATATCGGGCCATCATTAAACCACTACTCGAAGGCGTAGCAGCCAACCAATTGTTCGCAGTTGCTAGTCCGTTTATCGCGGCATAATCACCATCGTAATACCCCAAACTAAAGCTAAATGCATCTCGCGCAATCTCCGCATTTGGCGCACCAATAACACCATCTTTACCCATATCCAGATTGGCCTGTACCTGTGTACTGTTAACACCTTTTAACCAACCGTGGATGGTGTACGCATAATCAATTCCCTGCACTTTTTCTTCACCCAATTCAACACGGGCAAGTGGTCCATGAGGGTAATAGAAATACGTAGCGTCATTTTCCCAATCCTGATTATTGGTACTGCTATAGGCATGGGTCAATCGGTTGTCGGCGTCATACTCGTATCTAAAGTGATACTGATCATCCTTATCCTTCTGATAATGAACCTTGTTGACGTTACCACTAATAATATCATACTCATACTCAATGCGTTTTATGTCTTGTCCAATCACTGCAAGCTCAGGTATTTCCTGAACCATTTCACTCACGTTTCCATGTATATCATAGGTGTAGTGCGTAGCACTGTTATAGGTTGAATTATTACCATCGTACACATCTTCATACGTAACGCTCGCTACACGATTAATGAGGTTAACCTGATCCAGAATATTTGAAGGCACAAATGCCTCGTCATAATACGTTTGAGTAACCTCTAGTCTGGTGCCGGCACTAATCCAACTTGCGAGTAATGCATCGTCAATTTGAGGACCATTGTACAAGGTTTTCACCAGTTGGGTGTTTTCTACCAGACCTACCTCTGTAATCCTACCCAAGGCGTCATACGTAGTATAACTGTGACCAACATCGGTCATTTTAAACTGATGCGTATTTTGCGACAGTACCATACGACCCAATCGATCGTACGTAAAACGTGAGCTTATCTCGTTTGTCCAGTCGTCGATGAGACGCGAATGGCTGTTGCTTGTTGCACCGCCAAAAGCGATTTGATTTCGATCGCTAATACCTACAGCTGTAACATCACCACTGAAGCTTTGTATGTCTTTTTGCTCCATTTCATTCCCATTGCTACCCATGGTTTTTGCCAGTACGCCATTGGTTCCTACAATGTAGGCCCGAACCATATCATACATTTCAACTTCAACAAAGTCAGTTGCCGACATAGTTCCATTTACCGTTACCGGGGTAAACACTGGAGTGGTTAGCAAGTCAGTAATTCGGGTAGCCGATTGGTTCACACCAACCACATAGGCCACATCTCCACTTATGTCCATACTTTGAGGAGGCAGAGCAAACGGGCTTCCTATATTCATCGGATTCCATATCGTTACATCATTGGCGAACGCCGACTTATACAAGAAAGTTGCCTGTTCTAATGCATAGTAATATCCATCACGGTCCTGGGCCAGATCCACAATAGGTGCACCTGATCCGCCAAAGCCGAATGACTCTGTTCCATCATCATTTCGCTTATATATTTCACCGTTCGTAGTACCAACCAATATTGCATCCTCCAATGCATACACAGCATTTGGATCAACCGGTAGTAGGCCCACATCCAATAGTTGTGGCAGCACCGTCCAGTGGTATGTATTATTCGCCTTACGAAGTATCAAACCGTCATTTCCCGCTGCAGCACCCAGATCGTTTCTACAGTCCATTTCATTCAACGATGGCAATACCCAGTCGGTGAATTCCAGAGCTCCTGCCGAGTTTCGATAGAGCTCACCTGCTTGTGTACCAATCACTTCGTCTGATCCGTCAATTGCAATTGCCTGCACTGCACTTAAGGTTGCATAGGTCTGGCTAAAGCCACCTCCATTATAGGTTATCACCAGGCCGTTCTCTAAGCCTATTCGAACATCTGTAGGTCCTACGGCTTTAGCTTTAATCGCGGACGCCTTTACATTCCAGGGCATACTATGTATGCTTGTGATACCTGATGATAAAGATGCGTCTTGCAATTCACCAGTCACACTGCTTGCATAACCTTGTCCGTCTCCAACTCCAACGGAGTTTATATCGTTGGTTGAATTCCGATCATTTTGTACCCAGTCGTCAGACATTACATTGCTATTGGATATCCAGAAACCATTCTTTCCTCCAATAACCATCTCGTTTCCACTTGATGCAATGTGAGTCAAATCGACAATTGGATTGTTATTATCGGCTTGTGGCACCCAGGAACCTGTATAACGTTCGTTTCGACCAAGTGTTCCTCCAATGGAAACATCGGTAGCTGATATTAGGTCAATTGCTAAGGCATTCCCTGAGGAAGAACTTGCACTGATTGCAGTTACAAATGAGAATGTACCCGTTGGGGCCTTAATAACCTCTCCCGTTGCTTTTACAGCATAAATATCCGAAGAAATCACCCGACCGAGATCAGTTACTCCGGAAGTCGCTGACCCATATGAATACGTGCTGCCTGCAATGGTAACTGGATATACGTTGTTATCTGTACACAAAGCCACACCAGAAATAGAACTTGCGAAATACATTTCCTTTGGATCCGCTGGTAACCCCGAACCTGAGGTAATCCTTGTTACCAGGTTGGGTTGTATGTGCATATTCCTGACTTCTAGAATATCATCATCAGCCGTATAAATTAAACCATCACTTTGGCTAAAGAAGTAAGCCGAGACGAGGTTTTCTTTGGTTGTATTGTGGTATAAGCCTTTGAGTTCGTTTCCAGAATTCAGCAGATCGATTTTAGCCATTCTACCTCCATTTCCTACGGCATAACCTAATCCACTTGACAGATCGTAAATGTGGAAATTGTTGTAACCTCCTGCAACTGAAGCTTTGCTCCAATTGGTGCCATCTGTAGTGATGTACATAGCACCGTTGGCTAATCGAAGAAGTCCATTTGTAGCACTTGCAAAGTAAATTTGTTCTACATCGCTTATCTCAGGTAAGAAACGTAAATCCCAATTCGACCCTCCATCGGTCGTTTTGAACCAGATGCCGTTGGGGCCACCGGCAAATCGGTCATTACTGTTCAATACACTTATTGCCGTGATTCCTTGTGAAACCAGGTTATTCTTAACAAACTTTGCTACCCATTGTGAACCGGATATAGCCGTTGGGTCTAATTCATACAGTTCGTTAAGGTCGTTTATTACATAATAGGTGTTGTTTCCACTTGCAGCTATGTCCACACAGGAATTCCCTGAAGTCATTGGGTCTGTAATATTCCACGTTGAACCATCATAGTACTCAAGTACACTGGTTTCTCCACCTACAACAACATTGCTAGCGCTTAAAGCTGCCATTGCGTTACGACTCTGGTGTACAGTTCGTGAAAAGTCCAATAACTTCCAGCTTACGCCATTATCGACAGTCTTGAATACGAGATTGTTACCGTAAAGTGCGTAACCGTTATTCGATCCTAACAGCTCGATGTCGATGGCCGACTCGTTGTCGAGGAAGTTGTATTTAACCCAACTGTGGCCACCATCTTCTGTTTTATAAATTCTATAATCATCTACATTGGTTTTACCAACGAGGTATCCAACTTTTTCAGATTCATATTCGATCTGAACTACCGTTGTATTTAGGTCTAAACCACTCGAGTTATCCGTAATTTCCCATATCTCCATTTTATCGTGGTCTGGTACACTTTGCTGCACCAATTGATTCAAACTATTGTACGTATACGTTGTGGTTAGATAATGACTGGTAAACTCCAGTTTTTCTAACTGTGGGTTCGCTCTATCATTTATTACCTGAGCTAATTCTGCAGGATCAGTGATTTCAACCACACCTTCTGGCGGAACTGTTCGCACAAGGTTACCTGCCTGATCGTAGTAATACAGGGTATAGTGGTAGTCTTTGAAAGGCTGTATAACTGTAAAGTCTTCCTGCGCTTTTAAACACTCATCCATGTAAGCGTCTCTAAACTGCTTGGTCAAATCCATTTGCAATTGATAGAAACGCTGTTTTGCATTTGCCTCGGCCATAATGCGCAACTCTTTGTTACAATCGTAGTCAAGATAAATCTCAGGGAACTCATAAATCTCTACTTTGAAACAAGGTGCATCGAAACTAGACACGGTGATCGCTGTCCCCTGCTTTATCCCCTGCGTTTGTGCCACCGATTTAGTCGATTTACCACGTCCTGGGAGTTTTAGTTTACCTTGAGTCCTGAATTCTGTCTTGTTTTGAACGAGTAAGATATCGGGAACAGAAGGCCCACGATAAGACATGCCGTATACCGGCTGAATGTCAAACTCAATCGTGTTTAGTGCCCAAACACTTTCTACCGGATTATTCAATTCCATTGACGGACCATCGTGTAAAACATCGGTAGGGAATTCTTCCAACATTGAGTATGCAGGCTTACTTAGCGTACCTCCGTTTGTCCAATACCCTGTAGATGTATTACAGTAGTCATCCAGAGTCATACTTGGATTTCCTCCACTGGCAATGACATATTGCAAGTAGGCGGAAAAACAATTACAATCATAGGTCTCGTCAAATTCCATTTTAGGTCCTAAAACATCCATCTTGGAATTGAACATATTGTTCGCAATGGAATACAGCGTATTGTACTCCTGGAAACAGTTCGGCGGAGCAACACATCCTTGTGCAACGAAGGTTCCAAAGTCCATTGGGTGCGTTGGATTTCCATGGTACTCGTTAACCGGAACAGTTTTAGCCAATTGATCAGCCTTTCTGGCCAACATATAGTGGTATAAGTAGGTATGGTATTTATTGATACAATCACACGTCACCCCTGGAGGGAATGGTATTGATATAGTGGCATCTGGCCCCGTAAAGCCCAGTCCATTATATTCTGCTTGTAATGGAACCAAAATGTCGTTGAAGAATATTGCGGGATTACAACTGTCTCCAGGGAAAAGTTTGTCCATTGGATCACAGCTGCTGTCCGTATCCTGAATAAAATCTTCATAGGAAACTGCAGCGGTAATATCCGCTTTAAAGGTGTTTAAATATTGGGCATAACCGTCTATGCAATCACAGTAGAAATCATCTCCTGCAACTGGGTACTGCATAGTAAAACTTGGATTGAGCAGGTTATAACGATCAATCGCAGCTATTAATACAGACCAATCGTCGCATGGAGCACAATACACCGATTGATACTCCGTAAAGTCCATTGGTTCTTCTGGATCGGTGTAGTTCTCCAGATACAATGCGTACTGACTAGCGCACTCACAGTCGTATTCACCTGGCGCGAGCATGTCATAAGATAGTGTATGGCTTGAAGCATTATTACCAAATACGTTGCGATTAAATTTAGTTATTGATTCAATGATAACAGCCAGACCGTCACAGCCTCCGCCGCCGGCTCCACCACCGCCATCGCAGTTACACGATTTAATTGGAATACAGGTAGTGTATCCCTCGATGTCAAAGGTGTGCGTTATGGACGAACTCGGATCCAGGAAATCGGCTTCAAGGAAGAAATAATATCCCTTACCGCCGGTCATGCGCATTGCATCCACACGAATATTGGAAATGGTCTGAATATCGTTGAAGTCAAATAAATCTTCATAAGCATCATTGGTAAATTGAAGCTTCACATCACAGATGTTATAAACCCCACTCCCTTCATCGACTGAAATCTTGAATGTAATGTCTTTTGACGTTACAACATAATCGTATACCTCTGCAGTACCAGTTCCTGGAGTTGCCAGGCCAAGGTCTGCAACCAATACGTGTGCGTAAGGTTCATAAGAAGTAATATCCCATGTACCTCCACCACCAAGTGTAGTGGGTCCTTTGATTACAACGGCATCGTGCAACAGCTGCTGCAATGCTTCTCCAGCATCGTATGCATGCCCCTGACAGAATGTGATATACGGATCATTGCAATCGGTAAGCACACCATCACTTACTCCGCCTCGAATTTCTACTTTGGTCAGTTTCAACGTGATTGGGTCAGTGAACCAGCCATCTATGTAGAAACCATATTCTTTGTTACTCTCATCTACTCGGAAGTTATCGAAGTACTCAATGTGGCCAACATGTGCATGGCCAAATGCCCCTGCACCATAATTACCTGAGTATGAAGAAAATACAATTTCGAGCGGTGTGCCCAATGTTGAGTTACTTAGGTATGCCTGTAACTTAAATGTACCTGTAGACTGCGTCCAGCTCCATCTTAATTCGTCATAGGATGTCGGAGAGGTAAGTCCTTTCATTACATTGTGAACCGACTCCCCCAGCCAATCATCATAGGTGTTCGCGGTGGAGTTATCATAAACAGTTAATGCGTTTATAAGATCATCCGCTCCAACCGTTGGCTCTGCCAACCCATTCATGAAGGTAAACAGTTCCATGTTGTAGTTGGATGGCGGACAGAACTCCTTAAACGTACAATCGAATATTTCTAAGCATGTTCCAACTTTAAGCACAATGGTAACTGGTTCCGTTAATGGATCATTATCATCGTCAAAATCTGCTTCAATTTCACCGTGTTTCGTATTTGTTAAACTGAACTTGTACACCAGAGTGCTTACGTCCATCGATATTAAGTCAGACCAGTCGTAGGATAAACCACTTGGCATTGTAAACTTAATTTCATCACAATTCAATGTCGTGCCACCTGGATTTGAGAAACCTATGGTGAGGTCTAAATCTGTCGCAATGGTACTCGCAGTCCATTCAATGTCCAGGTAGTTGTTATCTAAATCGGTAAAACCAGATAACATCTTGTACATATTTGGATCGTACATTTCATAGTCATCAAGTTTAATGTTAGCAGTATATACCTGACCTGAAGTTACTACTTCATTAACCAGGTCGATGGTTGATTTTGCATTCGGACAAATGCCTGTCATAGCATAGAACTGATAATCTGTGCTAAACTCTTCTTTACTTGCTATGGCTGGATATGTAAAGAACATGCGAGTTTCTTTACCGCGGTATAACTCTACCGTCTTTCGGGCACAAATGATATCATCATTGTTATCATCCCACCATTGCATAAAGTCTTTTCCTGTAAAACGAGGCATAAACCTTGTGTTTCCAATACAACCATTGGATTTCTTCTTATAGTTTGCATTCGTGTTGATTTTGTATTCCACAACGTCTCGAACAATGCGTTGCTTTGCTTCCATGTAGTAAATCGCAAATTGCTCCCATTGTGCATCTCGTTCTGCTGCAGTTAAACCACCATGGCCAAATTCTCCGGTGCCGCTATAACATGATGTTGGCATGTTGTTGCCAAACCAGTTCGGACAAAGTGCTGAAGCACTTGCTACTTGAGCCATAGTAAGACCGTTGTGGTAGTCAGACATGTAATCTGACATTCTTGATGAATAACCATTACCTGCTCCGAGTGTGCTAAAAAATGGGTCTAAGTTTAGCAAATTGGTTGGATCCGGACTTGGTCCTCCAATTAATATAAATGATTCATTTTCAGCATCTTGATACGTTGGCGTGCTCAACACCCACTGATCAAATTCTCCGGAAGTGTGTGCCCAATCGTCTTTACGCGTAGACAACTCTTTAACACACCAGTCCTGATACTCGTACTCCGGGTGATAGATCAATAGCGAGTACGCCCACGAGCGATTAAAGAACAATATAAAGTCTTCAACATTCTTAAGCTCTTCAGGGTAAGCAAAACCATCTTCAATGCAATCTGGTATTCCGTTTGTGTTACCATCAATACAGTCAACTTCTGGGAAATATGATCCATCGGGTAGCTTCGCTACCGGGATTACAACACGCTGGCCTTCCTTATCGAAGTATCCATTCACATATTGTTTTCCGTTCCAGTACTTCGGTGTTTTCCAACTTGCTGCATATCCAGTACCAGAGGCGTATCCCTGAGGAAGAAAATGATCTGGATTAAGAATGGATAGAGGGAACTTTGCAAGGTTCAACTCGTCTTCAAAATTCCATTCTGCGTATTGCCCACCCGGCGACATATCGGTAAGCATGGCTTCCAAACCGATTTTACAAACGTCGGTATATGCACAATTGGCCAGGCAGTTTTCGTATTCAAGTTTCCAGTCGGCCTCAGTACCTCTTTCGTCAATCAGATACTCATCTAACGTGCCAAGATCGTCTAAGCACTCGTCGCAATCTACCCGACACTTTTTCTCGTCAATCCGTGCATACTCGTTGTTCAAGATATCGGAATATTGCAACACGCAGGTATTCAGCCGTTCAAGGTAATCATTCAAATACGTCAAATACGCATTTTGATTAACGGTCAGCTTTTTAACAATTTGGTAGTTCCCTTCTGTCAGATTTAATACGAAGTTTTTATTGGTTGTAACACCCAGGCCATTACAGGCCGCCATGTTAATTGAACCAATGGTTTCGCTATTCTGGTAAAGTACATTTGCGCAATTATCAATTACGGTGATCTCCAGGTCATATACGCAATCATAACATATGTTGTTTTGGCTTATACATGGGTCGCTAAACTCCTCCGGTGTTATGTCGTAATTAAACGTGTGATTCCCATCGTTACTAACCAAATAATAGCTGTTGAAAACAATGGCGTTTTCTTCCGGTTTTATCCGATTCACTAACGAGGAGCCATCTGGGTTTTCGGCAAACAGGTCTGCCGTAACCAGTGTTGGAGATCCTTGTCCGGAGGTTAAACTACGCACGTTGTCTGGCGCATCACCAGTTAATGCAGTAGCGATTACACGGCCTTTCAAATCCAGATACGATATGCTTATCTGACCATTGGGATCGACAACCATATTTTTCTTATAGTGATGATTGTATCCTACCTCTGAACCAAACAGGCGATCGAGTTCAGCTTGCGTAGGTTGACCATAAAAATACTGCGTCTCATGTCCGGAGTTCAGTTGGTGATCTAACCCAACCCCGCCTTGCCGGCGAATTCGATTTGTTG
>DIYD01000364.1 GCA_002428905.1 Bacteroidetes bacterium UBA6063
AAATCGTCAGTCATGATAAGTCAATATTTAGCTTGATACGGTTCGCCGCTTCCTGCTTCTTCTGATCCACTATCTTGGCATAAATCTGTGTGGTCTTAATGTCCCGGTGACCCAACATTTTTGACACCGTGTACAGGTCGGCCCCAAGCTCTAGTTGCAACACCGCATAGGTGTGACGAAAGCAATGAAAAGTGATATCCTTTTCTATTCCTGCCAGTCCAATCCATTGGTAAAGGTGTTTGTTCTCATAAGCAGAATAAGTAAGACCAGGGAACACCTTTTCCTCCTTACCTCGCCTTTCTCCCATCAATTGAACCGCCTCAATACTAATTGGTAATTCCTCAGCACCTTGCGTTTTCTTCTGTCTGAATTTAAGGTACGTACCTCTAGATTCAGACTCCTGCACTTCTCCCCATACCAACTTTTTAATGTCTGAATGCCTAAGTCCTGTTAAAGCAGAAAACAGAGCAATTCGTTTGAGTAAAGGGTTATTACAAGGAGTCTCAGCAAGTCTTTTCAATTCATCCAATGTCAGATACTGTCGATTAGTTTCCTCTGGCTTAATGGAAGGAACTTTAGTATTGAGATCATAGGTGAGGTGGCTGTCATTATATGCTTCCTTAAGCGCAGCTTTAAATTTGTTAAAATAACTAACTGCACTATTCCTCTTGAGCTTTGTTTTCTTACTCTTTATGCTTTTCGTATTGAGTAAAAAGTCTTTGAAATCTTCAGAGAAACGCTCGTTCAAGTCTTTGAACTGAACTGACCCTCCGGTGAACTCACGGAGATAATTGCCTGCTGAAACCCAATTATCATGATTGGTACTCTTGCGTTTGTTTGCAAGCCTCATAAAGTACGGAACAAAGTCTTTCTTCCCTCTATTAATCTGCTCCAGCCTTTCTTTCTCGAACTCAGTATAAATCTCAGACTTGTTAATTGCATTTTTCTCTTTAGCACAAATGTCCTCGGCGATACGAATACTCTCCTTATTATCCTGTTTTTCTATTGGCGTCTTCGGCCTATCTAAAATATAGATACCCAGAAACTTCCTTCTTGTGGGTTCGCCTGTTTCAGGATGTGGGATAGCTGGGTAATAGTCTAAATACAAGCTCTGCCTTCCTCCTGATATCTTTTTTTTTCTAAGAGTCACTTTATGGGCCATATTCGCTCATTGAGGTACAATTCTTATTCAGAAACTGAATAAGATACACATGAGGTACAAATATAGAATAATAAAACAGGTAATAACAACAATTAAACATAAGACTCAGACAACCAAGAAACCCACAATAAATAGGACTTTATCTGGTTTTATGTACTTTTATTTGTTGATTAGCATTGATCAGTTACTTTCCTATACAAAACCTCCCAAAAATACTATCCAGAACTTCGTCGTTGGTGACTTCTCCCGTGATGAGGCCGAGATAGTGCAGCGACGAACGGATATCCAGGGCAATTAAATCACTGGTGATGTTCATTTCCATACCATCCAATACCTGCTGCAGGGCTTCCGAACTCTTGCTTAAGGCATCTGCATGACGTGCATTGTTAATCACCGTTTCGTTACCGAGTTCGTAATGCGCCACAACATGTTGCAACGCAGCAATTAGCGGTTCAATGCTTCCCTGTTTAGCAGAAATAAACACCGTATTCTCAGGCCATGCTTTTTTGTTCACCTCTAAGTCATCCACCTTATTCGCCACCAGAATAGTCTTTTCAACCTGGGGCAATTCGCTCAACTCCTGCTCTAACTCCTGCCCACTCGTCCTGGTAATATCAAACAAGTAAACCAACAGTTCGGCCTTTTGCATCGACGCCCTGGTTTTGCCTACACCAATTTGCTCTATGGTATCACGGCTCTCACGTAGACCGGCGGTATCAATCAATCGGAATTGAACACCGTCCAATACAAATAACTCTTCAATGGTGTCTCTCGTTGTTCCTTCGATATCTGAGACAATAGCCCGTTCTTCGTTCAATAAGGCATTGAGCAAGGTAGATTTGCCCGCATTCGGTTTACCCGCAATAACGGTATTGATGCCATTCTTTAACGCGTTACCAGCAACAAACGAACTACGCAGTTGTTCAATTTGAGTCAGTAGTTTCTCAACCAACGCTTTTAGTTTCGGTCGGTTAGCAAATTCCACATCTTCTTCACCGAAGTCGTTTTCAAGTTCTATTAATGCAGCAAAATCGATGAGTTCCTGACGTAGATACCGAATATCTTCGCTGAATCCACCACGAATCTGTGCAATGGCCATTTGCAAACTTGCCTCACTGTTGCTGTGAATCATATCGGCCACAGCCTCGGCCTGAGCAAGATCCAACTTCTGATTTAGGAATGCGCGCAAGGTAAACTCTCCGGGTTCTGCCATCCGCGCACCGTTTTTAACCAGGGTCTCCAACACGCGCTTCACAATATAAGGTGAACCATGACACGAAATCTCCAGGGAGTCTTCTCCGGTATATGAATTCGGATTACGAAACAATGAAATCAGCACTTCATCCACGGTAGCCTCACCGTCTTTGATGTAACCATAATGTATGGTATACCCATCCTTATCTGTAAGGTCTTTACTAAAGCACTGATTTACAATGGCAATAGCATCGTTACCGGATGCTCTCACCACAGAAATGGCAGATACTCCAGCTGGTGTAGCCGGCGCTACAATGGTGTCTTGAAGGTCTAACATGTTTCAACCGCAAAGTTAGCCTATCCAATCGACTGTTGGGGAATAACCAAACGCCCATTAACGTGCCAATCCCATTGATATTGAAATTGTGATTGAGATTTCCTCAAAGGTTCAGCTTAAACTTCAACTTCAGCTTCAACTTACTAGAAGTTAATACTCATGCTGTAGTGACTGTAGAAGTCGAAGATTTCATTTACCGCTTCATCGGCGGTGTCTACAAGCTTGAATAGATACATGTCTTCCGGACTGATATTCGCCTCTTTCTCCAACATGGTCTCCTTTATCCAATCCAACAAGCCCGACCAGAACTCTGTTCCTACCAGAATAATTGGAAACTGTGCGGTTTTCTGTGTCTGAACCAGGGTTAGTGCTTCAAATAGTTCGTCTAACGTTCCAAAACCACCTGGAAGTACGATAAATCCCTGAGCATATTTCATGAACATTACTTTCCGCACAAAGAAGAAGTTGAAATTAATCAGCTTGTCGGAATCGATGTAAGGGTTGGCACTCTGCTCAAATGGCAGTTCAATATTCAACCCCACGGATGCTCCTTTTTCGTTGCTGGCACCAAGGTTACCGGCTTCCATAATACCAGGACCACCACCGGTGATTACGCCAAGGCCTGCAGCTGCAAGTTTCTGACCAATCTCTGTGGCCATCTCATAGTATTTAGTTCCTGGTTTGGTTCGGGCAGAACCGAAGACGGAAACACAAGGGCCGATTCGGGCCAGTGTATCGTAGCCTTCCACGAACTCGGCCATAACCTTAAAAATGTTCCAGCTGTTTGAGCTTTTTATTTCCGGCCAGTCTTTCATCTTAAAGGCCTTTTTGATTCTTTCGTTCTTTGTCATATTGTTTGTCTTAGGAATTATTGTCCAACACGTCTACCTCCCCACTTCTATCCCGTGCTAAGGCAAGCAAAGTAAAGGTAATTAGTCCATTTATCAGAATTAGTTCAAACCCCGGTTTATAACCTTCAATCCATTGCGGACTGTAATGATGGTATAACCATGTTGCGCCTATGGAAAACAGCGTTATCGGTAAGATGGCATTGTCGTTCACCTTGATCCTGGTTAGAATACCGAAAAAGAACAATCCGAGAAGTGGACCATAAGTATAACCTGCCGCAGTAAACAATTGTTTTATAACCGCTTCATTATTAAGCGCATTGAACAACAAAATGACCAAAAACAGAATAAAAGCGAAGCAAAAGTGCACCGTTCGTCGTATAATCTTGTCTGTGGGACGTGTCCGTTCGAAACCCAAAAAATCGACACAGAAACTCGTGGTTAATGCGGTAAGTGCACTATCCGCACTCGAATACGCAGCCGCGACCAACCCAAGTATGAAAAAGAGTCCAATTACAGGTGTAGCATATTCAAGGGCGATGGTCGGAAACAGGTTGTCCGTTCGCTCAACTCCAATCACACCCGCGTACTCCTTGTACTGATACAGCAGTGCCCCTAGGCTCAGGAAAACAAGATTGACCACTATAAACATCACCATCTGTGCATAGATGTTCTTTTGCGCTGATTTCACGTTATTAATACTCAGGTTCTTCTGCATCATATCCTGATCCAGACCGGTCATCACCAGTGCAATAAATGCACCACCTAAAAACTGTTTCCAGAAATAATTACCGCTCTTCCAGTCCCAATGAAATATCTGCGTATTGGCGTCTGCCTTAAGCGCCGAAATCAAACCAGCTGCATCATATCCCATTGTTTTTGAAATGAAAATGATGGTTAACACAACGGCCAGAATCAAAAAGGTGGTTTGAAACACATCGGTATAAACCACGGTTTTTATGCCACTTTTGGTGGTGTAGGTAAAGATGAGGAGAATCGTAATGGCAACAGTTGCCCAATACGGTAATCCGAAATGATCGAATATGGCCATATGCAAGACCATCGCCACCAGGAAGAGTCGGAACGACGCCCCAACGATACGTGATAATATGAAATACGCTGCACCGGTCTTATACCCCATTGTTCCATAACGCTGCTCGAGATAGGTATAAATCGACATGAGTTTGAGTCGATAATACAACGGAAGCAGCACCCAGGCGATGACCATGTAACCGATCATATAACCAAACACCGTTTGCATGTAACCGAAATGACTGTCTTCCACCCAGCCCGGAATGGAAATAAAGGTAACACCCGAGAGCGATGCTCCAATCATACCGAAAGCAACCAAAAACCAGGGCGATTTTTTATTACCATTGTAGAAAGAAGAATCGTCTGAGTCGCGGCTGGTGACCCATGAGATAAACATGAGTACGCCAAAGTATCCGAGTAGAACAAGTAGATTGGCTACCGGAGTCATTCTGACACTCTTAGTTTTTGCCCTACGTTAATTTGGTTTCCTTTAAGGTTGTTCCACTTAACCAATTGGTCTGCTGTTATTCCATACATCTTGGTGATACGGTAAACGGTTTCACCTTTCTCTACGACGTGGTAGGTCACTGTAGATTTTCCCGGATCTGCGGGTTTCGTTTCCACAGGCTTGCTCTTTAATGCCGCTTTAGCCGATTCCTCGGTCAGATAGATCTTTTGCCCAAGGGTTAGCTGCAGTGCGTTTAAGTTATTCCATTTGATCAAATCTTCCTCAAACACATGGTACTTCTCGGCAATGCGGTAGATATTATCGCCTTTGGCCACCACATGGTATTCAGGAAGTTCGATCAGCTCTTTCTCAATGGGTGGCGCTTTTTCGATTTCAACGGAATGCGGATTCACAAACGCTTCCTTTTCCTTTTTCACCTGTTCTTCCGTCTTCACGTCTACCGAATCTGTTTTCGCCCGTTTTCCGCGCATATAGAGCTGTGTACCTTCAACGGGTTCTGCCCCTTCTTCCAATCGGTTTCTGCGATAAAGGTGCTTCAACTTTATGCCGTATTGTTGCGATATCTGGTACATGCTCTCGTTTTTCTTGATGGTGTGGAACTTTTGAGAGCCACGTCGACGTTTCGGTTTCAGGTAAACAATGTCACCTTCGCCAATCTTATCGCCATCTTTCAAATCGTTGTACTTATAGATTTGACGATTCGTAAGTTCATTTTCCTGTGCAATACTCTCCAGGGTTTCATCTTTTTCGGCGTACACAACCGGAACTTCGTTCTGCAACACCACGGGCTTGGTCACCAGTGGCTCTGGCGACATAATGTCGAGTCGATACAACTCATGACGTTCGATGAGTCCGATTAAGATGGTGTGGTAACTCTTATTTGTTGCATATCCCGCTTTACGCAATCCACGAGCCCAGCCTTTGTAGTCGGTGATATCCAGTTCGAATAACTCGTGATAGCGCCAGTTATTGCGCAGGAAATCGGAATGATCCCGATAGGAAGCTTCAGGCGAATCGTAGGCTCTGAAACACTCGTTGGGTGCATCATCGTCGGCTCGCATGGTTTTTCCTTTCCAGGTGGATTTACATTTGATTCCAAAATGATTGTTCCCTAAACGCGCTAGTCTACTATTTCCATCGCTGCTTTCCAGAATGCCCTGTGCCATGGTGATGCTGGCCGGGACACCTGCTCGATGCATTTCACGAATGGCCATGTTCTGGTAGGTATCAATGTATTGCTCGCGAGTCATTTTTTCCTGACCTGCGACAGCACTTATGCTGAGTAAACCGATGTATAATCCGACAAGTATGCGCTTCATAATCTTCACGAAATTAACGGGTGGAAATGGCCCAAACCCGCTTAATTATTCACTTTTGCACATTTAAGTAAATCGAAGTGTAGTAAGAATTAGTGCGATGCGAATCAGGGAACGATACGATCTGAGTGCAAATTGTGGTTTAGGATATGGGAGAAATTCCCCATCTTTGGTGCCAGTTTTGCTCAAACGGAACAATTTTTGTCAAGAAATGAGCAAACCCAATACAAAAGTGGATATGAGAAAAGTTTTAGGAAGTGTAATCGTTGCATTAAGTCTTTGGAGTTTGACAATTACCACGGCCTTTGGCCAAATGGTACCTCCGGCAGAGTTCAGCTATACCATAAACAAAACCGGTGTTTGCCCTGGTGATGTTATCGAGGTAACATTTGTGGGTATCATTCCAGAGAGCTTCCACATGTACAGTAACGACTACGATTGTCCAGGTGGTGGTCCACTTCCGGCAAAATTCTCATACGAGAAGAATGCCTCGTTTGAGATTATTGGAAAAGCCAAACCCATAGGCGCAAAAAAGGTGTATGATGACATCTTCATGTGCGACATTACGGAGTTTCACCATCGCGCTGAATTCCGACAAAAAATAAAAATCCTGTCTCCTAACCCGGTGATTAAAGGGTTACTCGAATATCAGATTTGCACGGAACAAGGCATGTGTGTTCTGCACGAATACGAAATTGAAATTACCGGACCTAATGGCGGTTCAATAACTGGTGCTGACTGTGCCGGTGCTTCAGATGCTGCTCCTATTAATCCCACGCCAGACAACCAGGACACGCCTGATGAGACGGGCAGTGAACAAACCAGTGTTTCAGGCAGCAATGTTTCCGTTGATTCGGCTACACTTGCGCGATTAATGAACTGCCTGGACTGTGGAGAAGAGCCTGAAAGCCAGGGCGGTGTTCTCATTTCAGCAGATGATGTAAACTACGGTTCATTCAAGAAATCATCTGAATCAGATACCGCAAGCTGTGAGCGCAAAACTTTTGAAGGCAGTACAGGCGAGGATTCTCAATCGTATTGGGGCTTCTTTATCGTAGCATTCCTTTCGGGATTATTGGCATTACTTACACCCTGTGTATTCCCTATGATTCCCATGACCGTTTCCTTCTTCATGAAAGAGGGAAGCCGGGCAAAAACCATTCGTTCTGGGCTGATTTATGCGGCCAGTATTGTAGGTATCTACGTTGTTGCAGGTACAATCGTTGCTTTAACTGCCGGGCCCGACGCCGCACATTTCCTCTCAACACACTGGCTACCAAACGTCTTTTTCTTCTTGATATTTGTGGTATTCGCAGCATCCTTCTTTGGAGCATTTGAAATTACCTTACCCAGCAGGTTCGTAAACAAAGTAGATCAACAAGCGGACAAAGGTGGTTTGGCCGGTATTTTCTTTATGGCGTTTACCATTGTTTTGGTTTCCTTCTCCTGTACTGGACCCATCGTAGGAAGTATTCTCGTGGAGGCCGCTGGTGGAGAGTTCGTAAAGCCGGTTGTTGGTATGCTTGGCTTCTCCTTAGCCTTTGCAATACCGTTTGGTTTATTTGCGATCTTCCCAGGTTGGTTAAACAACCTACCTCAATCTGGTGGATGGTTAAATACTGTTAAAGTAGTTCTTGGATTCCTCGAATTGGCCTTTGGATTGAAGTTCTTAAGTGTTGCCGACCAGACTTATCACTGGGGCATCTTAGATCGTGAGGTTTATATTGGCCTTTGGATCGTAATATTCACGCTGATGGGTATTTACCTGTTAGGGAAAATCAAATTTGCGCACGATAGCGATACGCCGCATGTAACCGTGCCAAAGCTGATTATGGCCATTTTGACATTCTCTTTTGTGGCCTATTTGGTTCCTGGTATGGTTGGCGCACCACTCAACCAGTTGGCAGGCTACCTTCCACCAATGAGTACGCATGATTTCGACCTTATGGGAACCATAAAGAATCCGGATGGAGAAAATCACGGACATGGTGGAATAGAACCAAAATACCGGGAAAAACTTCATTTGCCGCATGGCATTCAGGGGTACTTCGACTACGAACAGGGTATGGAAGTGGCTCGAAAACTTGGCAAACCAGTATTCCTTGATTTCACAGGACATGGCTGTGTGAATTGTCGGGAAATGGAAGCGCGTGTTTGGCCCGACCCAAGAATCTTGAATTTGCTTGAGAATGAGTACATCGTTATTTCCCTGTATACAGATGACAAGACGATTCTACTTCCTGAAAAGGAGTGGTACTATTCGCGTTACGATGGCAAACTGATTAAGCGATTAGACAAGAAAAACGCGGACATACAGGCTTGTTACTTCAACGCAAACAGTCAGCCGCAATATGCGCTATTAGACAATAAGGGAGAGTTAATTCAACCTACGCGAGGTCGCGATTTAGACAAGGACTCGTACTATAAGTTCCTGAAAGACGGGCTGAAAGTCTATGAAAAACGCATGACGGGTAAGGACAACTAATTAGCCTTCTACCCATACCAGGGTGTGGTTGTCAAACACCTCATAATTCATCTGGTATGCACTTGGCTTTTCGTGTTTTAAGAACTCCATGGTGAACTTACCGTTCGCCTCAGCCTTAAACGGTAAGGCACGCATGTGCTCGCGAAAGTCTACCGCTTTCTTTCCGTAAAGCTTGTACATTGCTTCTTTGGCGCTCCACAATAAATAAAGGGTTGTCAAACGCTCATTTTGATCTACAATTTCCAATTCAGATGGATGGAGAATACGTGCAGCAATTCGTTCGATACGCGGTGTGATCTCCTCTATATCAATACCAACTAACTTCGCACCACGAATGGCAACTGCATACTTTTCACAGTGACTAATGGAAATGTGTTCGTTGCCGGAAGCCAGGTGCGGTTTTCCGAATTCATCTTTTACCACTTCTGAAGCTTGCACACCGAGCACATCCAATGCTTTTCGACTAGAAAGCCATTGCACACCTTGTTTCTCCGTTTTCACGTTGGCGACCAAATGCGCCAAATCAAAGTCAGACACTGCTTCTTCAATTTTCCATATAGCGATGGAGCTTTTCCCTGAACGAAAGGTCTTGTACGTAGCCAAATTGATCTGCTTTACCTCAAAGGTATCATCTCAGAACGTAGTGTTTATACATGTTTTACACAAATTGTCCCACCAGTGCTTTTTTTATTACAAATGGTCTTATTTCGTACGATCAAATAGAAGCATACAGGTATGATATTAAGTGACAAACGTATTCTGGAAGAGATTGAAAAAGGGACCATACTTATTGAGCCTTATCGACCCGATTGTTTAGGAACCAATTCATACGATGTGCACCTCGGCAAGTGGTTAGCCACCTACAACGATCGTGTATTGGATGCCAAGAAACACAACAAAATTGAGTATTTCGAAATTCCGTTAGAAGGGTATGTACTTCAACCCAATACTCTGTACCTTGGTGTTACCGAAGAATATACAGAAACACATGCGCACGTTCCGTTCTTAGAGGGCAAGTCGAGTACCGGTCGTCTTGGAATCGACATTCATGCAACAGCAGGTAAAGGCGATGTTGGGTTTTGTAACACCTGGACACTGGAAATCTCAGTAGCTCAACCTGTTCGCATCTACCGAGGAATGCCTATTGGTCAACTGATCTACTTCAACGTTGAAGGTGAGATTAAAACCATGTACAACACCAAGCAAAATGCGAAATACAACGAGCGCACGATCAAGCCTGTTGAGAGTATGATGTGGAAGAATAAATTCTAAGGATATAGTTATTGGGATTAAGGCGCTACTGCCCCACTCCCCGGACTTACCATCTCCATTAATACGGCACACAACCACGCTCCGTACGTTCCCAAAGCGTAGCCTAATACGGCCAACAATACACCTACTGGTGCAAGCGAAGGGTGGAATGCTGCTGCAACCACGGGCGCTGAAGCGGCACCTCCAACGTTGGCTTTACTTCCTACTGCCAGGAAGAAAAATGGTGCCCGAATTAATTTAGCGACCAGGAATAATAGTCCCGCATGGAATGCCATCCATACCAAACCCACTAAAATCAATAGTGGATTCTCAAATATTTGCCGCAGATCCATTTTCATACCGATGGTAGCAACCAGGATATAAATGAATACGCTACCCAACTTAGATGCGCCATAGGCTTCCAGGCTTCGTGCTTTGGTGAAACTTAGCGCTAATCCAATGGTTGTTGCGATTACAACGATCCAGAAAAATCCACTGGTCAATGTAGTGCCGTTGGTCGCTTCTATACCACTAAAAAATGCCGAGAAGCTCTTGGAACCGAGATGTGCGATGGCTGTTGCCATAAACCCAACACCCAGAACCACCATTAGATCGCCTAGCGTAGGATTTTTTGTAATGCTTTTCGTAAAGTTCTCCATCTTCTCCTGAAGTCTTTTGATTGCAGAACTATCTGCCTTAAGCCATGAATCAATCTTATCGGCTCTACCTGCTCCATAAAGCAAGCCTGCCATCCATATATTGGCTACTACAATATCGACCAATACCATACCGCCATATTTGCTTTGTGAATACCCATAGATCTCAAGCATCGCGGTTTGGTTCGCACCTCCACCAATCCAGCTTCCAGCAAGTGTAGCTAAACCTCGCCATACCGCTTCTGGTCCTGCTCCACCAACCGTTTCCGGTGAAAATGTGGCAATCAGCATTATGGCAATTGGGCCACCCAGAATAATACCCAATGTGCCCGTTAAGAACATGATTATACTCTTAGGTCCAAGATTAATAATACCCTTAAAGTCTATGCTTAGCGTCATTAACACCAATGAAGTTGGCAGCAGATAACGTGTAGCGATGTAATAAATGCCTTTTGATTCAATGCTGTTCACAATGCCCAGACTTGCCAAAATGGAAGGTAGCAAGTAACACATGAGCAGTGCGGGAACAATGCTGTAGAACTTCTTCAACAGTGGTTGTTTCGATGTGCTTGTATAGAAAACGATGGCCAGGCAACACAGCAATAAACCTAAAACAACAGCATCGTTTTTGGCCCACGGTGCTTTATTGATTGCCTGTAGTCCCATCTTGCGGGTTTGTTCATCACTTACCAATTTGAATTTTGTTTCACCCGTTCCTTCCAAACGGATCACCACAGGTTGCAGTTCCTCCAAAATCAGGGAGTCTTCATTCATGTAGAAAATGAAATCTTGTTCTTGCTTCAGGAGCGATGGAAAATCGATGATGTAGTCTTTGCTCTTTGACAACTCCACATATTCCGGTGCATTGCCAAATACAACAACAGGCAAATCACCGTGCTCATTAGTCTTTAATTCAATATTGGACGCGAAGCCATTGAAAGTCAACAGACTAAGCCCTAACACAGCTAAAAATAGACGAAAAATTGGAGTTGAAATTGTTCTGTTCGATCGAATCATGTCGCAAGTAATAAAATTTTCTGAACTTGTTAATACGGATTAATTTGGTTAGATTCGAGTACTTTCAATTTTTATAAAGCATAATACTCATTAATTAGAATTTATGGTTTAACTTTACTTTTATGAAAGGTCGGCTTTGCCGGCCTTTTATTATTTATGCCAATACTGCTCTTTTTTGCGCCATGATGTATCCAAAATGCAAGGCTTCGTGTGCCAAATCAAATTCGATCGCACTTTTTATATCGGTAAGCGTGGTTCCATAACTCGTAGTGTACATTGTAAACTCCTGGAACAATCCGTTATCTACATCTTCCTCGAGCTGATCAACCGTTTTCAAGAAGTTGGATTTTATCGTCTCCCAAACCGACTCATCGTAGTATACCGCTGAACTGCCTTTCTTAAAGCGATCGACAAAATCTTTATCTAATCGCATCGGCAGATTGCTCAATCGATAGTGCAATACTTGTTGCGTTACCAGCATATGCCCAATGTTCCAGAGCATACTGTTGTTAAAACCAGTTGGTATGGTATTCAACTCGGTAATGGTCAATCCCTCAATAACCGCTAATACGTTTCTACGTGTTTGATGTAACAATTCAAATGGATGCATAAGGCAAAGATGAAAATAATCCGGACACAAAAAAACCAGATCCGATATACATCAGACCTGGTTTTGAATATACTTTCTTGTTATGCGACCTAATACTTAATAAATTTCTCGGTGTGCAGTTGTTCGCCAGAAGACAATTGTACATAGTACATGCCCTGGGACAGGAATGAAACATCAATTTCATTCATTAACAACCCACTTTGAACATCATATTTACGTATGATCTGACCGTGAACATCGGTAACCACCAGTTGATCTACAACATAATCTTTCGTTGTTGCCACGCGTAGTAAACCGTTTGTTGGGTTCGGATAAACCGTTACATCGTAACCAAAACCGAATACCTGATCCACAGAACGCTTCTTAGCTGGGATATTGATATCCGAGTCTATATTGTTCATTACGTGCTTCGTAGACGTGTTATTAGTCGTCTCCACATACATGATGTGGTTTGTCTTCATAGAAGGACTAGACATATCTTCACCTTCTTTATAAACCACGACATTATTTGCATCGGGATCAAACGTCATGGTGCAATTCGGAACAGAAGTGTGCTCCTTGGTAGAGCTGGTTTCTAACAATACGTGACCATTAGTCACCTCTCCAGTTTCCACGTTTAAATCAACAACAATGTAGTTGATATCATTGCTCTGCTTATCCCAATCGATTGTCAGTGCTTTTAGAGACTTTGTCTCTGGCACATAGGTCATTGCCATTACATCGGCATTAACGCGCACTGTAGTAACTTCTTTCGTATTCAGGTCTAGCTTAATTAGTCGATTGTTACCTGGAATATCCCGTGCTACGAACATGAAGATTCCTTTATCGGTATCCACCGTTGGCAAGCTAATGGAATAATCCATTGACATGGTGACCCCACGGTTATCCGTTCGTGTGTGCTCTCCAATATATGGGAGGTTTGGAACAAAGATTGAGAACGTTGGAATTTCAACTTTCTCCGCCTTGTTTCCTTTGAAATCCATGATCGTAATACTGATATCCTCCGTAAGGAAGTCATAGTAATTCGGGATTTTTCGAGTTGAAAGGTAAACCAACTGATCCGTTGTAGGAATATGGTTCAACGACAATACACGCTCGTATAAACGGGTATTTGTAAACTCTCCACCAGCATTATTCACCACATGAATGGTGGAAGACGTTCCGTCAAAAGACGCAAAAGCATATTGCTCCTGACCGGTGAATTTCAGGAAGGTGTTTCTGGTGTAGTTCGCACCAAGATCGAAACTCGGTTTAGCAAACTCTTCACTTTCTGCATTGTAGGAAGAAAGCTTCCAGGATTGATCCTTTTTGATAACGCATGGATACGTGGACTGACCGAACGACGTTAATGCGAAACCGGCCGCCAGTAGAGTAATGTATATTCTTCTTTTCATTGGAATGGAATTTTGCACAATATACGGCAATTCAAAAGAAATCACCTTTGAATAATGTCACATTGTGCCGAACGGTGAGAAATTTTACTTATCCGTCTTTTTCTTGGTTCCGGGCTTCGAAATGGAGTCACGCATATTGGTGTCTGCTTCAATGTTGCGTAACTTGTAGTAATCCATTACACCCAGGTTGCCACTACGGAATGCTTCGGCGATGGCTTTTGGTATTTCCGCCTCTGCTAAAATCACCTGTGCTCGGGCTTTTTGCGACTCTGCTTTCATCTCCTGTTCATTCGCCACAGCAAGTGCTCTTCGCTCCTCTGCTTTCGCATTGGCCACCTTCAAGTCGGCTTCAGCCTGATCGGTTTGAAGCTCAGCACCAATGTTCTTTCCAATATCGATGTCGGCAATATCAATACTCAAAATCTCAAAAGCCGTTCCGGCATCGAGTCCTTTCGTTAATACCACCTTAGAAATCTGATCCGGGTTCTCCAATACCGACTTGTGGTCCGATGCCGAACCAATAGTCGTTACGATACCCTCACCAACACGGGCCAGGATCGTCTCTTCACCAGCACCACCCACCAATTGGTGAATATTGGCGCGTACTGTCACACGCGCCTTGGCGATCAGCTGAATACCGTCTTTCGCCACAGCTGCCACCGGAGGTGTATTAATAACCCGCGGATTTACGCTAAGCTGCACCGCGTCAAATACGTCACGTCCAGCCAGGTCAATGGCTGCTGCAAGGTTGAAATCCAACGGAATGTTGGCCTTATCTGCACTAATCAGCGCCTTGATCACATTGTTGACATTACCTCCTGCCATGTAGTGTGTTTCAAGTTCATTTATACCGGTAGGCAACCCTGCTTTTACCGAGTTAATCTGAGCGTTTATGATTAACGACGGAGGTACTTTCCGTATCCGCATCAGAATAAGTTGTACAATGCTTACGCGTACACCCGAAACAAGTGCGGTAAACCAGAGCCCGATCGGCACAAAGTACAAGAAGACAAAGAGAAAGAGGAGTATGGCTCCAATGGCCAATAAAATTGATCCGTCCATTACGATATTCTTTTTATATAAATTTTGTTTTGTTCTATTCGAATTACTTCAATCTCCGTACCGGCTTCGATTGCCTCTCCTTCGGAGTTGACCTCAACCTTTTTTCCATTCAAAAATCCGGTTCCCGAAGGTCTTAATGCCGACAAGGTCTTACCCTGATCACCAACCTGAGCATAGGTAACGGCGTCTTTACGCGCTTTGGAACTAATGACGTCTTTCGAAGCCACACGAGTCCAAACACCAGCCTTCAGCGCTACCAAAACCACGGTAACGGTTACAAAACCGGAACCAATCAGCACCCAATTCCCGATGGTGCTACCAAAATGCTGATAGGTTTGATATACGCCATAACTGATAAACCCAAGACCGATAACACCGAGTATTATACCTGGAGTGACCAAAATCTCGATCAGTAAAAAGAGGAGACCAATGACGATAAAGAAGATAATAAGACCCGTTGCCATAAATCCAATACTGGGTTGAAATCGCAATTTAATACAATAACACAGAACTTGGTAACCGGTTTTGAGTGGTAATTGAAGGATAATGTGGCACGCTATGTTTTAAACCACAAACGTCACCTGCTGAGCCACACCAACATTGAACTCCTTGGCCGACATCAATTCGCCATCCAAATGCGCATGCAACACTTTTTCACTCGAAATTTTAACCGAAGGCAGCTGCTTGTGAATGACCGCAGGATCATTCATGTGTTTCCCTTTTTTCACATTCTGCAATTTAGCCAAACGCTTGAGTTGAGAAACGTTTCGAATCCCAATTAGATTTAGTTCTCCATCGTCTGCCTTGCTTAGCGGCGAGACCTTAAAACCTCCTGCGCAATCGGTGCCATTGGCTACGTCTACCATAAACAGGTTATGGGTTTCCGTTGTATCGCCATAGGAGATGGTGATATCACTACTCTTATAGAATAAAATATTTCGAAGAATGGCAATCCAATATTTGAATTTTGAAGGTATAAAATTGAGCTTCATTCGAACAGTCTGACGGGCAACATTGCCATCAAAGCCAATACCTACACCGTTCATAAAGTACCGTTCGTTGCACTTGCCTAAATCGTACTCCTTTGTCTTCTCCGATTTCGAGTATTGGATCGATTCAGATATCGTCTTGTCGCCATATACTAGTTTGTGAAAATCATTTCCGCTTCCTGCAGGAACAATGTGAATTTTCTTGTCGCGAACATTCTCCACATTCATAACTTCATTCACTGTTCCATCGCCACCGACAATTGAAACTACCTCTGGCTCGTAACAATCTACGGCCGCTGCTATTCCCTCGTAATCGCCGGGCCCTTGTGTGAGATAAAACTGATAGTTTACCTCATTTTGGCTCATGGCATACTTCCGATACATCTCCATTACCTCTACTGCTACACCACCTCCGGCAAACGGATTACTTACCACCAGCACATTTTTCATTACAGCATCGACTCTAGTTCCGACACCATATTGCTCGACCCCATAATCACCGGCACACGTTGGTGCAACTCGGTAGGCTCAACCTCCAAAATACGCTGACTACCTGTGGTTGCCCTCCCCCCAGCCTGCTCGGTAAGGAAAGCCATTGGGTTACACTCATACATCAAACGCAATTTACCGTTAGGCGCCTTTGCCGTTGATGGATACATGAAAATACCCCCTTTAATCAGATTTCTGTGGAAATCGGCTACCATCGAACCAATGTATCGAGCCGACATGGCCTTGTCTTTACACTGCTCAATGTATTTCTTAACCCCTTCCGGGAATTTATTGTAGTTACCTTCATTCACGGAATAGATTTTTCCATCTTCAGGTGTAGTCATATTGGGATGGCTCAGACAGAAATCGCCAATCGACCCGTCCAATGTGAACCCGTTAACACCGTTACCCGTGGTGTATACCAACATCGTACTTGAACCGTAGATGATATAACCCGCCGCTACCTGGTTTTCTCCTTTTTGTAGACAATCTGCTTCTATTGCCTCTGAACCTAACGGGCTTACTCTTCTGTAAATCGAGAAAATCGTTCCAATAGCAGCGTTCACATCAATGTTTGAGGAACCATCCAACGGATCCATAGCCAGCACATATTTGGCTTCCGGGTTTAGATGTCGAACATAGTCCTCCTCTTCGCTGATAATGGCACAACAGTCACCACCAGACGATAGTGAATGAATAAACTCTTCGTTGGCAATTACATCCAACTTCTTTACCTCTTCTCCCTGAATATTGGTTGACCCATGCGCTCCTAAAATGTCTACCAAACCCGCTTTTCTCACATCGCGGTTCACCATTTTGGCAGCCAGCTTTATATCGCGAAAGATTTTGGATAAGTTACCAGAAGAACCTGGGTATTTAGCCTGTTCTTCAGCAATAAATTGACTTAATGTGGTAACTTTATTCTGTTTTTTCATTTCGATTGTGGTCATAGAAGTAATAAACCTTTTATTGGTCTTAAAATCAGTAATTTTGCAGGCGCAAATATAAGCGTACACAACGCAATTACAGTCTTTGATGTTAGTATTCAAATTTGGGGGCGCTTCTGTCAAAAGCGCTGACGCAGTTAAAAATGTAGCCCGTATTCTTTCGATGCACCAGGAAGAACAAATTCTGGTTGTAGTTTCTGCCATGGGCAAGACCACCAATCTTATGGAAGAATTGGTTACCAAATACATGAATAAACAGTCTACTGAAGAGACGTTAGACCAGTTGAAAGCCTTCCATCGAGAGATTATAAACGATTTGATGGGCGATCAATCGCGTCAGTTCTATGAAGTGGAAAACCTCTTTATTGAACTGGAATGCGCATTAGACACCGACATGATTTCAAGTGGTTATGATTTTGTTTACGACCAGTTGGTGCCCTACGGCGAGCTGATTTCCACGCGCATCATAAGCCAATATCTAAATCAACAAAACGTTGTTAACCGTTGGTTGGATGCCCGAAATTTTGTGGTAACCTCTTCACACCACAGACGCGCTAGAATCAACTGGGACACCACTAAAAACCTGATTAGCAAGCGCGCGAAAAAGTTGATTGAGAAGCAGCTCACAATTACGCAAGGATTTATTGGCAGAACCCCAGAAAACACAACCAGCACATTGGGTAGAGAAGGAAGTGACTATACTGCTGCAATCTTTGCTTACTGCCTGGATGCAACTTCGGTTACCATCTGGAAGGACGTTCCTGGTGTAATGAATGCCGACCCAAAGCGACTGGAGAACACCAGCTTGTTGCCTGATATTTCCTTCAAAGAGGCTATCGAGCTTGCGTACTATGGTGCTTCGGTGATCCACCCGAAGACCATTCAGCCACTTATGAAAAAGAAGATTCCGCTGTATGTGAAGTCGTTTGTCGACACCAATGCAGCTGGAACTATGGTGCACGATCACGGATTGCAAGGTGTGGTGGAAGTACCTTGTTATATATTCAAAGACAATCAGGTGATGATCTCGTTGTCCTCTAAAGACTTCGCCTTCATTGTAGAAGATAATCTGAGCCACATATTTAGTGCGTTGGCATCGGCTGGCATTCAGATTAACCTCATGCAAAACACAGCAATTTCGTTCTCCATTTGTGCAAACAATGATGAAGTTCGGATAAAGAAATTCCTTGATTCCATCGGTGACACCTATTTGATTGAACAACGTGAAGATTTACAACTTCTAACAATCTTCAACCCAGCTGACTCTCAAGATCTAACCGAGATTACTGGCAATAAAGAGCAACTATTACAGCACCGCACAGAGAATGCGCTTCAGCTTATTTTGCAATAGCAAAAGTTGCGTTGATTTCGTATTTGATTTTAATGGTGCGGATTTCGGTAGCTGAATTCCCGGAATCATAGCTTTTAGCATAGGTTAAACGCTCTCGCAACTGAACCGGATTCGCATAGCCGAATTGAGGTTCGGCAATAGCCAAAACCGAGCCAAGTTTTTCACCCAGGCTTTCGACCAGGTATTCTGCTTTTTCTTTCGCATTTTTTAGGGCCGCGATTTTCATTTCTTTCTCAAAATCGTCCATCTTACTGTGCTTCAGCTCGGCAATATTCATAGCACTCACGCCTCTCGGGCTTAATTGCTTGGAAATGGCATCGACTACGGTAAAATCATTCAGGGTCAACTGCAGCGTTTTGTGCACCAGTGCTTCCTTTCCTGTCTGACGATAATGTCCAACCGTTAGCACCTTGATTTGATTGTCTTTAACACCAAGATCCTTTAATTGCGCTAACACCTGAGGTTCAATCTTCTCCATTGGAACCCGTGTTTTGTAGTCGTCATACTTTTTGCCGGGTTCAAACTCTTCCTTCCAATATTCCTTAATGGTTATGTTAAAAAGAATAATATCCGGAACTACTTCCTTTTCGGCTTTTCCGGTTACACTAACGGTGCGTGAACCTGGTAAAGAATCGTCGGTCATTTGTGCTTTACAATTGGTAAATAATATGCTCGAAACGAACAGTACTGCAAGCATTATTGGCGTATTCCGTTTCATCTATTTGATTTCTATATCGTTTTTGAATGTGATTTTTCGCGTACCTGTAACCGGACTGGTTACCTCAAACACGCCTTCTTTTTTTCCATTAACCCAGGTTCCTGCAATGCTAGACTTTGTTGTGATGTTCACTTGTTTACAATAGCCATGAGGTTTTCCGTCTTTAAACATCCCTTCCACATGCCCTTCCGGACTGAACAGTGTTCCTCTGCCATTGAACTGATTATTTACAAACTGTCCTTCGTAGTGATAGGTTTCTGAAAACCAAAAATGGCCAAAGCCATGCATTACGTCGTTGCGCCATTCTCCGCGATAACGCGTACCATTATTAAATGTAGCCTTACCTTTTCCCATGCGTCTTCCAAACATAAAATCACCTGAATACTGGTATTGCCCGGGAACCTGTAGATCTCCTTCTCCCCATAAGAAGCCGAGCTTTAGGTCGCCTATATATGTGATGCCTGTGCTATCCATAAAGCTTCCATAGCCATGAGAAATTCCACTTTCCCAACTACCAGAGTACTTCAATGTATTTGGCCAGTGCATTTCACCGGTGCCTGTAAAACAGTTACCCTGTACGCACTTACCATCAGGAATTAAACGCATTCCCCAAAGGCTTCTGGAGGCATAATCAGCGGATTGGAGTAACGAATCTGTAGCAGTCAATTTGATTAGCTCAATGGTACCTTTACGAAAGTAAACCTTGGTTTTTAGTCCGTTTTCAACCCGGTGATATACATATTTATTGAAACTATCTACCTCAAAATCCGGATACTTATAGTTTACGAAATCAGTCCATTGATGTTTGTCAAAGGTGAGATCGTATGGTAGCTTACCTGAATACGTGGTGTACAGGTTTCCATGGCGATACCACCGGACCTCTTTTAGGACAAAGTTTTGATTAAATACCAGATCTACGCCTCGCGTAAAGAGCCGTACTTCGTATTCGTTGATTGCCAGATTGAAGCTCTCATTGAACTGTACTGTGTCTAAACCGAGCATGTAGTTGCCCAACCCCGGATCATAAACAGTCTTTCCTATAAACGACTCTAAATCAGCCATTTGTCTGGACTGACCTACACTGAACACGCTGGAAAGCAGCAGGCAAAAAATGGGTATTATTTTGAATTTCATTGTATGTTCTATACAAATAAACGGCAATAGGTAAGAATAGTATCATTGCGCCAACTTTTTTTTATTTAGAATGTTTTCAAAATAGTAGTTTTGCGGCTTTATGGGACACCGAGTAAAATTCCAGTTCGAAGACAAGAACATTTCCACTAAGGAAGTGGATGCTGATGCAGGAGATTCAATCCTGGATATAGCACTGGATAATGATATAGATCTTCAACATAATTGTGGTGCAGTTTGCGCGTGTAGCACCTGCCATGTATATGTTGAAGAAGGCATGGATTCACTTCCGGAGATATCGGACAAGGAAGAAGATTTCATTGACCGTGCGATCAATCCACGCCTATCTTCGCGCCTGGCGTGTCAGTGTAAATTAGCAGGAGACATTGTAGTAACCATTCCTGATCAAAGCCAGTTTAACGGACATTAATATTTCTATGGAACAATTTGAATTACCCATTGAGTGGTCAGACTATGAAGATATAGCGATGGCCTTGTATGAGCGATTTGGCGACGAGTTTAATGAAGGCAAAATCTATCGCATTCGTTTCACCGACCTTTTGGAATGGGTGTTAGAAATACCGAGTTTTGTTGGCAAGAGAGAAGATTGTAACGAAGGCCACCTTGAAATGATCCAGTCGAACTGGGTTTACGAGTGGCGCGACAATCAGTAGTTTGCACAACTTGGAAGAATTTTACCTTAAAAAATTAAAGAAGGTCAACGCCTTCGTTTTTGATTTCGATGGTGTTTTCACCAACGGAATGCTCTATGTATCGGATGACGGTACATTCTTTCGGTCTACGAACATCAAAGATGGTTATGCCATCAACAAGGCCGTCAAAGCGGGGTACCCTATAGCTGTTATTAGCGGTGGTAGTTCAGATGGCGTTATCCGACGCCTAAATCGTTTAGGTGTTCAGGACGTATTTATTCAGGTTAAAGACAAGGTGGCCGTTTTGGACCGCTGGTTGGAGGAAAACGACTTGTCGTATGATGACTGTTTGATGATGGGAGATGACGAACCTGACCTGGCAATTCTTAAAAAAGTACATTTCTCTGCATGTCCTGCAGATGCCGTTGCTGAAATCAGGCATCAAGTCGACTTCGTTTCGTCCCTAAATGGAGGGACAGGATGCGTTCGCCATCTTATCGAGACCAAGATGAGGCTCGATAAAACCTGGTAATCAGACAATTAGTATTTTTTACAATAAGATAATTTTTATTTCAAATTTTCATTGCTATTTGAAAAAAATAGTCTTCCTTTGTATTGCCTTCGAAAGGAGGCAATTTTTCATGGTTAGTTTGGTTTATTTGCCCTGCTCTTTTTGAGCGGGGCTTCTTTTTACCCTAACTTTATAATCCAATCGTCATATCGTTAAGTCATCCCAAGAAATATTATAGAATTAACTTGTAATTGAGGAAAAGTTGATATTACATTTGTAATGCCTTCGAAAGGAGGCAATTTTTTCATGGTTAGTTTGGTTTATTTGCCCTGCTCTTTTTGAGCGGGGCTTCTTTTTGCCCTAAACATTAACCGTAATTAGTATGCCTGAAACTGCTCTGATGCCAGCTGTGCCTGAGAAAAGACCTGAGATCGCATGCGATGGAACACACTGTCTGCTGTAGTGGTATTTACCAAAAAATAGTCTCCGATAATATCGAAAACCACGCAGCCATCTTCGTTGACTAGCCCAATACCAAGATTATAGTAGTAATGTGCGAAAGACTTTTCTGAATCGAATACGGATTTACTAAAACTGTATTCGGGATTATTTCTATTCAACACCAATTGCTCCAATGTATACGGAAGATCGGTATGTGAACAGTACTGATTGTATTGCGCTGATGAGTCAACCACACCTCCAGTGAATAGTAATGGAATTCGAAACTTACGCGGGCTGTACATCACTGCATTATCCGGCTTACGCACTCCATGATCTGCGGTTATAACCACCAGGGTGTTCTCCCATAGAGAACTGGCCCTCAATTCACGCATGAAACTCCCCAAACAACTATCGGTATAATAAATCGACTGATAAAACTTCTCCCCTTCCCGATCAAACCGTTTACCTACTGCTGGAATGTCAAAAGGCTCGTGACTACTAAGTGTATAAATTGTACTGAAAAACGGTTGTTGTTGCTTCTGAATGTCCTCCGAAAATAACTTGAATAGATCTTCGTCTCGCACACCCCATTTACCCTGATCTAAATCACCCGGAAGGCTTTCTTTACTCTCCACCCGATCAACTTCACCTTCGGTGAATAAAAGCTTGAGATTCGCAAACTCCAGATTACCCCCGTAATAAAACGATGTAGTATAGCCGGCGTTCTTGAAGTTTCTACAGAGATTCGGTGCAGCAGCGAGCTTATCAGGATACTTCAACAGACGTTCTTCTGTCAACGAAGGAAATCCGGTGACTAATGTTGTGAGGCCACGATCGGAACGATCACCACTCGCATAGAAGTTATGGAATACTACAGACGAATCGATTATCTTGTCGAGTTCGGGAGTAACACCTGAAACACCTCCAATACCCGCAATGACATTTGCCGTAAAACTCTCCAACACCACCATAACAACATTGGTGTTTTTATCAACGTCAAACGGCAAAACGAAGTCATTTTGTTTCGCGTACATCGTTGCATATGACTCCTTAGCCTCTTCCTCTTCTATATAATGCTGTACCTCTACATCTTTATTCTCCATTAAAGAAAATAAGGCATTCCAAACTGGGTTTAACGCCGCGTGATTCTTTGCGTTATCGCTTGAAAAGTATGCCGAACTTATGCCTACAGTAGCAACATCCAGTCCGCCTCGAATGGGAACAACCAACACCGCCCCCAACACAATCGGGAGCCAAACCATTTTCAGGGAAAACTCATTTAACCGATTCTTTTTTAGTGCTTTACGATGCAATGCCACGAAAAGAAGTATCATTACGATAGAACCGAACAGGACAAAAAGCCAATCGGTGTAACGTACCGAGGCCATCGCGTCTTTGGGCGTTCTTAAATACTCAAAGATGGACACATCGATATGACTTCCCCAATATGCATATAAACGCATGTTAATGAACAGGAACAAGGTAAATACCACAATCAGAAATACATTGACACCAGACAACACCCGTTTTAACATTGGCGGACGACCAACGAATACGAACACAATTGAAAGCAATAGAATGAGCAATGTGGCGTATCCTGCCATGGACATATCAAGCCGGAAACCATATCGTTGCACAGTAGGCCATAATGTCAAAGAAGACACCCCCAGGTTGTAAAGCACAAACACCAAACGGGTTACTGCAAAAAACAACAACCAAAACATCATGAGTTTAATAACGTAAAGGAAATAGGCTCTCATAAATATCGCTTCAAATCTACTTCGCTCAAGAGCGGTTCATCCTTTTCAATGTGTTGTATTAAATGTTGGGCTAAATAAGGTGCCATCGACACACCTTTGCTACCTAAACCGCTAAACAGAAAGACATTACGATACTCAGGATGCTCGCCCAACAAGGGTCTTCGATCCTTCACAGCAGGACGAATACCGGCCTTGTGCTCCACAATTTCGGGTTTGTCGCAGATAAACTTACTCAACCTGGTCAAAATTTCTTCTCGTCCTTCTGAAGTTGTCTTGGTATCGATTATACGCCAATTGTATGTAGCTCCTGCATAAAACTTATCGTCGTTGATTGGACCAACAAAGCAGCCTCCTACGGTGATCTTGTCACGGTCTAAACGATCTGATTTAACCTGTAGTACTTCACCCTTCATCGGTGTGAAAGGCAAAAATGACCAGTTTAATGGGTCATATCCTGTACAGAACACCACCTTTTTTGCCTTGATTCCCTCATAGGCATATGCTCCTTCTTCGACGCGTAAATCATTTAGATTTATGTGCCGCTCCAACCACGCTCCCTGTTCCACCAAATGGGATTTAACCGCATCGATAAAGGTTGACACCTGAAGCCTTCCTCCTCCATCTACGCGCATCGCGTCATGCGGATTGATATACCGATCTGACCGGAGTGTTTCTAACGCATTTGCGCCAATAAATGGCTGATAACGGTCTTCATGCCATTTTGCCATCCAATCGTTTTGTTCTCCTACCGAACTAAACACGCGATAAACCGGCAGCGGGTAGTAAAACTCTACGCCATAGTCCTGTTCCGCATTCTGATAAAACTTCTTTGCTTCGGGAAACATCTCTGCGGCCTTCCAGGTTAAGGTCATCCGTTTGCCCGTGATTGGATTCATCAGTCCTGCGGCGATCGTTGAAGACGTATTGGGGGCCGGACTTTCAAACACCATGAGTGACCTCCCCTGCAACCCGAGCAATCGCGCCAATACCGAACCGGCAATACCCTGACCTATAACAAAATAGTCGTATATCATTTCAATTTATCGAGGCAAAGATACTTCCTGTCTTGTTGAAGTAAATACAGTTCATAAATCAAAATTTCTTTCGCATGTAAGTCGTTACTTTTGCAGCACATTAATGAGCATTAGAACCGTCGTATTCGTAACCGTATTGCTGCAAAGTGTATGGGCTTCTGCCCAACTCTTTGACACCACAGTATACCATAAAGATCTTTCCACTTTTACGACCAGTTTTGGCACAGAAAACCTCGATTTTACTTATGCAGACGAGGATACGACATTAAGCTTTGCACACCGAATATTGCGTAACAACGTTGCAGACCCTCTGCGATTGCACACCGGTCGGATAGCTGGACCAGGTATGTGGCTCGAGCCAGACATGCCCAACACCGATGAATTTCAATCGGGCAGGCCGTTGTTCGCCAATGTCTTCCATCATGTGGATAGCATTAAGTATTACCGTTCACGCACACCCCGAACGAGGTTAAAATACTCCCAGGGGACGGCAAATCTCTTGTATATAGGTGCAGAACACTCACAGAATATCACTAAAGACTGGAGTTTTGGTCTGGATTACACACGCGTAAAATCGCACAACCTGTACCACAATAACTTACCGGCTTTCGACCAGGAACGCATGGCCAATGTGTTTGCCACCAGTGTTTACAGCCATTTTCGGAGCCGTAACCGAAAATATGAGGTTTTTGGTGCATTTGTTAATAATCGGAACAACCAACGGGAAACGTACGG
>DIYD01000206.1 GCA_002428905.1 Bacteroidetes bacterium UBA6063
GTGGCTGAAGCAGGCCAATCGTCTGGAAGCAATCCATCGAAATTGGACAAGCATAAGAAGCCAGAATTGATAATGTATGTGCGAAGGGCACCTGAGTACGTGTTTGTATCTCCCAGAACGGATGTAAATGGTCTTGTGGAAGCAAGCGAACGTAAACCACAACTATCGGTTCCAGTGCACTTTTCACCCGAATGGTTTGCTCAAATGGATGTAGTAGACGATATGTACGAACAAGAAAACAATGCATCCGATTATAGAGGTATACGTCCGGCATTAAACAGCGGTTTAGCCTGGATTATCTCTCCGTTTAAAAATTCAAAAGTAAGCGTGAAGCCGGTTCCCGGGAATTTTAAAGCCCTTCAGTTTACTTATTCGAATAGCCAATACGAAGCCACTGCCATGGTAAGTTTAACTCCAATTAAAGATTAGAAAAATGAACTCAATACGAAGTCAGAAATTATCCAATATGAAGAAAATAGCAGCGTTATGCCTGATGGTAATCCTATCCAGCATGGCTTGGGCACAATCGGAAGACACCGAGACTAAGGTGATTAAAACGAAACGTGTCCGCATCGAAGTGAAAAATGTTGATGGTCAAATAGATACCGTTGTAAATGAAGAAATCGAAGCGGTTGAGTATCAACTGGAAGAAGTTGAGCGCGAGATTGAAGAGGTAGAACGTGAAATGGAAGAGGTAGAGCGTGATATGGAACGTGTTAAGGTTGAAACACACAGTGTTACGCCAGACGAAGACGATCGCGAGGTTTATATCAAAGAGATTGAAGAGTTGGTAGACGGTGATTCATGCGCCAGAACACGATCACGCAAGCTGGTTGAAACCAGTATGTGGGTAATGGAATGGGGGGTGAACAACTGGGTTGCTGCAGATGGCAGCCTGGATCTACCAGAGAATTTCTCCGATTTAACGTTGAACAAAACTTCAGCGAATTTCCACCTGGGCATCATCCAACAAGGAATTAACCTGTATAAAGGTCACTTACGACTTGTTTATGGTGTCGGCATCGAATGGAACAATTACCGTTTTGATAAGAACATAACCATTACACCCGATTCCAAACCAATGGAATACACCACAGACCAGGTGAACTACCGGAAGAATAAAATCACCAGTCGCTATGCAACGATCCCATTGATGTTGAACTTTAAGTCTAATCCGAAAAATGATGACAAATCACTTCGAATTGCAGGCGGGGTTCAGTTTGGCTACCTCATTGGTGGTCATCAGAAGCAAAAGTGGCAAGAAGGTGGCAAGAAGCAAAAAACCAAGGTGCGAGGCGACTATGGATTCGTTGACTACCGCATGGGGTATACGGCCCAACTTGGTTACGGCGACTTTACCTTGTTTGGGAAGTACTACCCAACCATGACGTTTAAAGATGGTCGTGGGCCAGAGGTGAATACCGCATGTGTGGGAATCGTTATCTCACCGTTCTAAGTACATTCTCTTTATATTTTTATACAATATACATGAAGGCTTTTCCGCGATGGAGAAGCCTTTTTTTATTAATCTTGCTGAAAAAACAAGATGAATTTATTACTCCTCAGTAATTCAACCAATTATGGCCAAACCTACATGCAACATGCCCGGGCGAAAGTTGCCTCCTTCCTGGGCGATCAAAAGGAAGTGCTGTTCATACCCTATGCCGGGGTTACGGTAACATACAATGACTATACAGCACACGTGCAAAATGCGCTGGCCGAATTTGATATTACGATCACTGGGATTCACACTTTGCCTTCTGCCGTTGACGCCGTGAAAAATGCCAAAGCTATAGCAGTAGGAGGAGGGAATACATTTCAACTCTTAAAGACCATGTATGAGAATAACCTGATTTCCGCTATTCAGGACAGGGTAAAAGCTGGTGTTAAATTCATTGGTTGGAGTGCAGGATCGAACGTAGCAGGACCCGGTATTTATACAACCAACGACATGCCAATTGTGGAACCGCCTTCATTTAAAAGCCTGGGTTTTTTACCTTACCAGATCAACCCACATTATACCGAGGAGGCATTGGAAAACCATGGAGGGGAAACACGCGAAGCACGGCTGATGGAGTTCATTCAGTTAAACAAGACCGATGTAGTGTGCCTGCCCGAGGGAACGTGGTTGGAAACCACCAACGGTGCAACGGAATTTGGCGGTGGTTCGTCATTCAAAGTGTATCGTCATCCCGATCAAGTATTTGAGGTTGAGGCAGATGCGAGTAGTGATTTTTTATCAAAAGGGTAAAAAATTACCTCCAATTGAGTTTGGATTAGAAAGAGAAGACTATAATTGTAAACAGAAAAAACACATTTTAAGTAAAGTAAGATGAAAAACATAAAGTACCTTTTAATCGCGTTAATGATCAGTCCAATTTTTGTAGTTGGGACAGGATGTGGTGGCGAAGTAGTTGATCCAGAACCTAAAGATACTACGCCTGTAGTTCAATTGGATTCACCAACCGCAGGATTTACAGCGAGTTTCGATAATTACCAACTTGTGGTAGATCAGTCTAAGTCAGTAGCGAATTATCAGGACGCATCCAAGCGAACTTCAATTGTTATTGTTGGAGAGTCGCACGACGGTCACGGCGGATCAAACATTTCGGATAAAGCAGAAATCGAAGTTGTATTTGATGGCGATAAAGCAGCCGTGTTTACTGAAGCTACTCCAGGTTTCCTTTGCAGTATTAAAACAGGTGAAGGTGCTAAAGAAACAGAATTCCAAACATCTGGTGGTAGTTCATTTATTCTTGAGATTACCAAGTATGGTGCTCCAGGAGAAATGATTGAAGGAACCTTCTCAGGGACGTTAAAGGCAGGTATTAGCTCAAAACAGTTCTCTAAAGGTTATTTCAAGATCAAGAGAACGAACTAAGAATAGATTTTTATTGATAGAACCCATCTGGTTACCAGATGGGTTTTTTTGTGTTTTGTGGTAAAGAACAAACCGATATTTTTGCCCAAACGTTTTACGAATGAATCTATTACAAGATAAGACAGTATTAATCACCGGAGCTACGCGCGGTATTGGATTGGGTATTGCCACTGAATTTGCAAAGCAAGGGGCTAATATTGCTTTTACATACGCGAATTCAGCCGAAAAGGCAGCCGCAATAGAGCAAGACCTTAATAGCCAATTTGGTGTTCAGGTTAAAGGGTATAAAAGTAATGCAGCTTCGTTAGAGGCTTCTGAAGAACTCGTAAAACAGGTATTGGCAGACTTTCCAACCATCGATGTCCTGATTAACAATGCTGGAATCACGCGCGATACGTTGCTTATGCGTATGAGTGAGGAGCAATGGGATGAAGTAATGGAAGTGAACTTAAAGTCTGTGTTCAACCTTACCAAAGCGTGTTTACGCACATTCTTAAAAAATAAAGCCGGTTCCATCATAAACATGACTTCCGTAGTGGGTGTTAATGGTAATGCAGGACAGGCAAACTACTCAGCATCTAAAGCAGGTATTATTGGGTTTACCAAATCTGTAGCCAAAGAGTTGGGCAGTAGAAACATACGTTGCAATGCCATTGCACCCGGTTTTATACAAACCGAGATGACAGCAGCTCTAGATGAAAATGTAGTTGCCGAATGGGTGTCAAATATCCCGTTGAAAAGAGGTGGAACGCCGGATGACGTTGCGAACGCCTGCGTTTTCCTGGCTTCCGACATGTCGACCTATGTAACAGGTCAGACCTTGCACGTTTGTGGCGGAATGTTAACCTAAAAGGTTGTTGTAGTTAATGCCGTTAGATCAGGTAGACATAGATCGTGAGGAAAAGAACATGACTTTTCTGGAGCACTTAGAGGAGCTACGTTGGCACCTCATGCGCTCCATACTGGCCATTGTCATTTTCTCTATTGGAGCCATTGTCTTTCATCGATTCATTTTCGATAAGGTCATTTTTGGAATTCTGGACGAAAACTTCCCTCTGTATAGGGCATTTTGTAAACTCTCATACTGGTTGTACGACAGCGATAAGATTTGCTTTAACACCATTGAGCTTAATACTCAGAACCTGGAGGTAAGCGGGCAGTTCATCTACTTGATGGTTGTTTCCTTTACAGTAGGGTTGATTTTGGCAGCACCTTATATTTTGTGGGAGTTCTGGCGGTTTTTAAAACCGGCGCTTAAGCCTAAAGAGCAAAAGAATACTACCGGTATTGTGTTGGCCACTTCGTTGTTGTTCCTGACCGGTGTCGCATTTGGGTATTATGTATTGGCACCACTGTCGATTAACTTCTTCGTTAATTTTCAGCTGACCGATAAGATCACAAATGAGTTTACGATGCAATCGTTTATCTCTTTTGTATCGACCCTAACACTGGCCTCCGGAATCGTGTTCGAACTGCCATTAATCGTGTTCTTTCTAGCTAAATTGGGCATCATAAGCTCAGATTTCCTAAAGAAATACAGAAAACATGCGGTTATCGTTATTTTGATTTTGGCCTCCATAATTACACCGCCACATTTAATGAGCCAAATTCTGCTTACTATACCGGTGTATTTCCTGTATGAAGTAGGTATCTTTATCGCCCGTAGAATTGAAACAAAAGAATCTTAAATGAAACGTAAAATAGCAATTGCCAACGATCACGCAGGAACAGAATACAAATTCGAACTCATGAAGGCGCTTGCCGAACAGTGCGAATTCCAGAATTTCGGAACCGATGAAACCGACTCTGTTGACTATCCCGATTTTGTTCACCCACTTGCGACTTCAGTGGAAGAAGGGAAAAACGAATTGGGTATTTTGATTTGCGGAAGTGGCAACGGTGTTTGCATGACGGCAAACAAACATCAGGGTATACGCGCTGCGCTTTGCTGGAATGAGGAGTTGGGTGCTTTAGCACGTCAGCACAACAATGCCAATGTGATCTGCATTCCTGCACGTTTTATTTCGTTTGATGAGGCCAGGAAAGTGGTTAATGCCTTCCTGACGGAAGATTTCGAAGGTGGAAGACATCAACGCCGGGTGGACAAGATTTCGTGTTAGTCTTCCGATAGATCACCAATACATGGCATACGCTCAAAGACCTGATCGGTATGTGGGGCGTCGTTTAACTCAGCCGTAAGATCCTGACCGGCCCAGTGTTCGTAATGTCTGCCATTGCGCCATAACCTACTGTCTGTAACATCGTACACCTTCCCCTTGTAAGCAACCCATATCTCAGGTTTGTCCTGACCATTTCGTAGCGATAGTTGTCGGGGAGTGATCTTTTTCATTGTCGTGCAAACAAACAAAATTTATTGCTACGAATAATGCTTTATCTTCGTAGCCGGTTCATGTAAGAGCCATAAGATCATGAGATTACGCCTCTTATTCATTTTCATTGTAATCTATATTCTAGTCGCTTTTGGCTGGTTGACCTACTCTTTGCTGAACTTTAGCAACACGGAGTATCAATTGGAAACCAAGGTGTTGGAGGCAGGGCGCCAGGCGTGTGTGTTGCGCTTGATTGAGAAAAGCAAGAACAACGAGTTTAACTCTACGGATGCCATCCATATTCATTTTAAACAGGCGGAGATCGATGCCGATACAAACAAAATGAATCTGTTTTTGAGTACGTTTAACCGAGGTAGTTATGAAGCCAATTATCAATGGCAAGATAACCGTTGGAACCTGGACATCAATATTGCCGAAGCGCAGTTGGACAGGTTAACGACCAAACTCAATAATCGCGTCCGTTTATATGTGTTTCAGGCATTGTTGCTCACCATATTAGTGGCAATAGGCGTTTATGGTGTTTTTAACTCCATCCAGCTCATCTACCGCTTGAATAAACAGCAAAACAACTTCCTTCTTTCCGTTACGCACGAGCTCAAAACTCCGATTGCCGCCATGAAATTGTTACTTCAGACCATAAAAACCCGTAAACTGGATGAAGAGCGCCGAAACGAGCTTCTGGAGAAAGCAATAAACAACAGTGACCGTCTAAATGAGTTGGCGGAGAATATGCTAACGGCCATGCAAATCGAGAACGATAACTATGCCTATGGAAAAGAACCATTTTCCATAAGCGATATGATGAACCTGATGGTTGAGAGTTTTCAAATGCGGGCAGATTTGGATGCAGAAATCGAACAAGGTGTTGAGATTTATGGCGACCGGTTTATTCTGCGTATTTGCATGAACAACTTACTTGAAAATGCCATCAAGTACGGTGAAGAACAGCCGATTGAAGTGTCACTTTCCCGTCAAGATGACAAAGCCGTTGTGAAGGTCAAAGATCAGGGAATTGGCATACCCGAATCGGAGAGTAAGAAGATCTTTAAGAAGTTCTATCGGGTAGAAGACGAAGAGGTTAGAAACACAAAAGGTACGGGCTTGGGCCTCTTTATTGTTAAGGAAACTATTGAGAAACACGGTGGCATAATTAAGGTTCTGCCTAACGATCCGAAGGGCACGATTTTCCGTGTTGAGCTTCCGCTGGCAAAAAAATATGAGTAGTTCATGACACAGCATTTTTACGTAGCATTGATATTTGACTGTTGCTAAAATGAAAAGTAATTGACAAAACGCATACTATTTTGTTATCATTTATAGTTAACTAATTAAATTACCTCAACATCAGCCCTTTATGAAGAAACGAATCTTACTTGTAGAAGACGAAAAGCATCTAGCCGAGACCATTAAATTGAATTTGGAGATTGACGATTACCATCCGGTAGTTGTGCATGATGGGTTGGCTGCGGTTACCAAATTTAAGGAGCAACGATTCGATTTAGTGATCCTGGATATTATGATCCCGAACATTGACGGAATTGCAGTTTGTGAAAACATTCGTTTGCATGACTCTCAGGTACCGATTATGTTCTTGTCGGCAAAGAGTTCGGCAGAAGATCGTGTACTGGGTTTGAAAAAAGGAGGCGATGACTACATGACCAAGCCATTTAACCTGGAAGAGTTTATGCTTCGGGTTAAAAACCTAATCGAGCGCAACGACAACAAGACAAACGCATTGGCATCGAATGACTATACCTTCGGTGACAACTACGTAAATTTTGTAAGCTATGAGGCCAAGGGAAACAAGGGCGAGTTTTCATTGACCAAAAAAGAAGCGTTGTTGTTAAAACTGCTTATCGAGAACAAGAACGAGGTAGTAAGTCGCGAAAAGATCTTACAAACGGTATGGGGATATTCGGTTTACCCGTCTACACGTACCATAGACAACTTCATTCTGGCCTTTAGAAAGTACTTTGAGCCAGATCCAAAGAATCCGGTTTATTTCCGATCACTTCGCGGTGTAGGGTATAAATTCGTTGAGGCTTAAGTGCCAATTTCATTATCCACATTTCCTTAGTAAAGCATATTTAAACGTAAGCTTTTTATAACGTACTTTTGTGCCAATTATTAGCATGGAAGAAAAGCTTATTATTCTTGATTTTGGGTCGCAGTACACCCAGCTTATCGCACGTAGGGTGCGCGAATTAAACGTTTACTGTGAGATTCACCCGTACAACGCTGATTTACAATTAGATGAAAGTGTAAAAGGAGTTATCCTATCGGGCAGTCCCTGTTCTGTTCGCGATGAGAACGCACCGTTTCCTACCCTGGATGTGCTCAACTTAAACGTCCCATTGCTTGGCGTATGTTATGGCGCGCAATGGTTAGCTACTCAGTTTGGTGGTGTGGTTGAAGCTTCTAAACACCGAGAATATGGCAGAGCAAACCTGGTTTCCGTAAACGAAAGTCCGTTTCTAAATAAGATTTCTGCAGGATCACAGGTGTGGATGTCGCATGCCGATACCATAACACAAAAGCCGGCGTCAGCTCAAATCCTGGCGAGTACCGATTCTGTGGATATTGCCGCATTTAAGATTGAAGATAAGTCGATTTATGCAATCCAATTCCATCCGGAAGTTACGCACTCAACCGATGGAAAAACGCTATTGAGCAACTTCGTCATTGATATATGTGGGTGTGCATCTGCCTGGACTCCGGCACACTTCATCGAAACCACGGTAGCTGAAATCAAGGAAAAGGTTGGTTCTGACAACGTAATTCTTGGACTAAGTGGTGGAGTAGATTCTTCGGTAGCGGCCATGTTGATTCACAAGGCTATTGGAACACAACTGCATTGCATTTTTGTAAACAATGGCTTGTTGCGTAAAGACGAATTTGATCAGGTACTCGATTCGTACAAAGAATTAGGCCTTAACGTTAGAGGTATTGATGCTTCAGACCTGTTCCTCGATGAATTGGCCGGCGTAAAGGATCCGGAGACCAAGCGAAAGATAATTGGCCGACTTTTTGTTGAAGTATTTGACAAAGAGGCGCAGAAGGTGGAAGGAGCCAAATGGTTGGCACAGGGAACAATTTATCCGGATGTGATCGAATCGGTTTCTGTAAACGGCCCTTCGGCAACAATAAAGAGTCACCACAACGTTGGGGGCTTACCGGAGAAAATGAACCTAAAGCTGCTTGAACCATTGAACTCCTTGTTTAAGGATGAGGTGCGAAAAATAGGCGCTGAGGCGGGACTTGGGAAAGAGATCTTAGGAAGACACCCGTTCCCGGGACCAGGCTTAGCCATTCGTATTATAGGAGATATCACGCGTCGTAAGGTGGAAATCTTACAGGAAGCGGACGCCATATTCATTAACTCGCTCAAGGAAAGCGGCATTTATGATGAGGTATGGCAGGCCGGTGCAATATTCCTACCTGTTCAATCGGTTGGCGTTATGGGGGATGAGCGCACATACGAAAACGTAATTTGTTTACGCGCCGTTACCTCTTTGGATGGTATGACCGCCGACTGGGTTGATTTACCTCACCGTTTCCTGGCGGATGTAAGCAATAAGATTATTAATACGATTAAAGGTATAAATCGAGTAGTATATGACATTAGTTCGAAACCACCTGCCACCATTGAGTGGGAGTAACATAGTTGCCTTATTATCCGCGCTTGTACTTTTATCGTGCAACGCGTTTAAGGTGATTTCAACGGAAAAACCAACGGAAACTCCTACGCCAAAAGAGGAAACCGCTGGTGATTCTACGCAAACAGAGGAAACGAACACCGACAATACGAAAGGCGAATCCACTAAAACATACGAAACCGTTGAGTTCTTTGGTGAACAGTTCATCGTTGAATCGCACAAAACATCGTTTAGAGCCGCGCTAATTCTTCCTTTTAATTTGGAGGGAACAACCAAGCGCCAGATCCGCACCAAAGAAGCGATGGTTGAATACTACCAGGGGGTGAAGGCAGCTTTAAATCAACTGGAGAACCAGGGGCTAAAAATGCAATTGTTCGTCTTCGATAACGAGGGGAGTGATGCCAAACTAAAGTCGATACTTTCCAGGTCAAAGATGAAATCGATGGACATTATTATTGGGCCATTACAAGAAGACCAGATAAACCTGGTTTCAGAATTTGGTTTGAAACACGACATACCGGTGATGTCGCCATTTGCCACTATAGAGGAGATGACAGTTCCAAACCCAAAGCTCTATTGTTCTTCCCCAAGTTTGAATACAAAGGCCATGCACATCGCGTCTTACATTGAGCAAAATTTCAGTGGAGACAAAGTGTTGCTCATGTCTGATAATAAGTCCTACGCGAAACGCTTTCAACCTATTCTGATGAAACATCTCAAAAAGGAACTCAAAGGCAGTGTGGCAGTGGTGGATTATACCACGGTAAAGTGGGGGCAACAGTTTATTAAGGATGAGCATACGGTGGTTTATGTGATGTCTCACAATCCAACCATCGTAAGTACGACCATGTCGCGCATATATCAGACCAAACGGGATGTGACTGTGTTTGGTGAAAACAGCTGGTCGAATTTTACCGATAACGATTACAAGTTTTGGGATAAAATGGACGTGCATTTGGTTGCGTCAGATTTTGTACTGGACACCACCGAATCGGCCAGACAATTTCGGTTGAACTATCGACTGGTGAATAAGGAAGATCCTGGAGTTTACGCCTATCTTGGATATGATCAGTTCAAGTTTATGGGAGACTTTCTCATGGCATTCGGAGAGCATTTTCCTCTCTATATCAATGATCGGGAGTTTCGCTATTTGAGTTCTAACTTCAAGTTTTCCTATTTGGATGGCCTCAATCAGAACACCAACGTTTTCATACTGAAGTTTGAAGATTTTGAGCTGGTCGAAACGGAATGAATCACGCATTCATCTTTAGCCGACATCTTGGTTTTGCACTGGAGTGCCTGGCATCGCATCGAAAGGGGACTCCGTTTCACTTAAGTCTTGGCAGCTACTTCAGACAACATAAGAAGTTTGGTAGTCGTGATCGCAGGAGGATTCGAGCACTGTGCTATTCCTGGTTTCGCCTCGGATACGCATTAGATTCGGTGCCGAAACGCGACCAGATATCCATAGCGTATTGGGTATTGCAAGAAGAGTTTCAAGGTTGGGAAAACGAAGTACTTGAGGCCCTTGGACTTTCGAGCAACTGGCCAACGCTCACACTTCTTGATCGGTTAGAGCATATCACGGAAGCAAATCAATGGAAGCCTGAAAATATGTTTCCGAGTGTGGATCTGATCACAGACCAAATCGACAAAGAGCAATTTCTGAACAATCAGCTTAGTCAGCCGAAGTTATGGGTACGTCCGATAAGGAGAGAACCATTAAATCTGACGGATCTTGACATCGTTAAGCACGAATCCGGAGCTATAGGTCTTCCACCTGGTACTGCATTGGATCAGCATAAGGGATTACGAGGCAAGGTTGAAGTACAGGACCTAAGCTCGCAGATGGTATTGTCTAAGCTTACCGACCTGAATGGCATGACGCTATGGGACTGTTGTTCAGCTTCGGGTGGCAAGTGCTTAAACCTGTTGGATCGATTTAACGATCTTCAGGTAGTAGCATCCGATGTGCGTCCAAGCATCATCGAGAATTTAAAAGATCGGACCAGACGACATAAACATCGCATAGCTACGGGCATAATCGATGCCGCAAAGTCAATCGATGAATTGACGTTCTATAAGGGCAGTGAACACATCTCCATTCTATCCAATTCACTGGATTTAGTGCTTGCAGATGTACCCTGCACAGGTTCAGGTACCTGGAATAGAAATCCAGAGTTTAAGTATACATTTACGGGAGATTTGGGAAGCTACAGTGACTTACAAGGTCAAATCCTGACCAATGTCTGGCAGTATATAAAACCAGGTGGCCACTTGCTTTATACTACGTGTTCGGTTTTTAAACAGGAGAACGAAGACGTTGTTTCGACGTTTCTATCAACCACCGATGGCAATATGTTGGAACATGGCTACATTAAAGGATATGAAAACGATTCGGACAGTATGTTTTACGCCATCTTGAAAAAATAGAATTTATGTGACCATTCGGGAGCACAATTTTTCTAAATTTACGGCAAATTAGTTTTTATGTTAAAGAAATTTAAAACCAGCATTTTCCTCGTTGCACTGGTAGTGGTTGCAGCAGGCTTACAATCATGTGGCGGAGATGATCCTGAAGGACCTACGCCAACAAAATCGATTATGGAATTCATGACAGACGAAGGAAACTTCAAAGACTTCCTTGCAGCGGCAGATCGCGCAGGGTTGACTTCAAAGATTTCTGGTTCTGGAGATATGACCTTTTTAATAGTTACAGACGAGCAGTTAGCAATCGATAATGTTGACCTAAGTGCAATGTCGGATCAGGAGATCACTGATTTTATGAACTATCATATGATTGGATCGAAGAAAACGTTTAGCGATATCGTAAACAATAACTACACGGCTAGTGAGGCAGCTATTGGTCCTGGCGGAGCTAAACTTTCATTGTATACGGAGGTTACAGGTAATGCCGTAACGTACAACGGCGAGGCAGCTACGAAGAATTACGAAGCGACCAACGGTATGGTTTATGTACTGGCAGGTAACTTAACACCTCCAACGTTGATGGACCACCTGGCAATCAACGAAAACTTAACGAACTACTTATCGGGTATTAATCTGGAAGCAGCATTGAAAACAGTTGTTGAAGGCGACAATGTTACGATTTTTGGATACAACGAAAAGCAATTGGTTGATTGGATGACTGGTCACCAATCTATTCGAATCAGTAACCTTAAACCAAGTTTACGTCGTGCAATTCTTTCAAATACGATTGTAAAGGGTAAGATTCTAACCAGCTCAACAATGACGGGTTCAACACCTACAGAGGGAGCTAAGGATATGTCATTTGCTACAAATGGATCAGATATTACTGTAAACGGTACGGCCAAAGTTATCCGTCAGAATATCTATGGTAAGAATGGTATTCTTCACATTATTGATGGTGTATTGGAAGACTAAGAATTTTGAATTGAAATAAAAAAGGGCTTGATTATTCAAGCCCTTTTTTTAATGCTTCTTTTTGCGCTTTTGTAAGCTTACTAACCACCAGGTCGTAGCTGTGGTCAATCATCTTTCGCAGCAAGGTTACATCATGAAAGTCAACCACATTCACGGTGTTCCAGTGCTTTTTATTCATGTGGTACCCTGGTTGTATTAACGCTGTTTCTGCGCGAAGTTCTTCGGCCCACTCCGGGTTACACTTGAGATTTACTGTTTTGAAATCTTCCACGTTACAGGCTGCGAACATCTTGCCCATCACCTTGAATACAAGCGTCTGCTCATCAAATGGGAACTCCTCGGTTATTCCGGGTCTCTGTACACAGTAATCTCTGAATTCAACAATATCCATAGGTCATATCGGTTTGTAAATATACATATTGGGTCGTTTTGCAAACAGCACCAGTCGATTAAAGATTGCGGGTTGATCCTTTTCCAGGGCATCGGCCTTATTGCCAGGGATAATAAAATAGTCGGGCTGGAGGCGACCAAACCAATAGACCATATTCGCGGAGTCACGTGTCATTTCTTCATGGTTAAATACTTTACCAGCACGATTCATGTAAATCAACGATGTATTTGGTGCTGCTGCATAGCCAACAAAAACCCGGGCATCAGCCGGTATTCCAATATCATCCAATGTTTGCGCAGGAGAACGCAACCAGATAACATCGTTTTGAATACTTCGATTTTTCCAATGGAAAACTTCTCCATTTCGATGCTGATACTGTTTGGATGCGTGTTGACCGGAAAACAGAACGAGCGCCACGAGAACGGCACGCACTCCCCAATGATGGTGCCACTTTTGCGTGATCAACCATTGATGCAAAAAATATCCCAACACGAACAGCAGGGGATAGAAGGAGGCAATGAAGTAATAGTCGTGATTAATGTACTGTTTGCCCATTAAAAGGGTAAATGAGAACAGACCAAGAATAGAGAATAGCGCAAACCATTGAAGTGGGTTTATAGACTTTCGATTAAAAGCTCTTATACAAGCAAACGCACCGATGCCAGTGAATAAAATGGTCTGAATATAGGTTATGTACTGGCCGTGCCAAAAACCGATTCCGTTGAGCACATCCATCAACTCTTTGGAGGAACGAACGGGCTGACTACTGGACATGAATACAGGCGACCAAAACGTCTTGTTTACCTTATGGAACAGGAAATAATCGTAAGCAGCGATTAAACCGATAAGCAACACAGACCAAATAAGAAGCACTGTTAAATGTTTCCATTTCTTAGCCAATATATGAAGCACAAACAAACTACCCATAACAGCAAGCAAGTAAATACCACTACTTGTTTTGATCAGTGTGGCGAAGGCCAATACCACTAAAATCCATGCTTGTGCATTCGGTGTTATATCCTGTTTGTGTTTGATTATCAGTCCTATAGCAAGACATACCAGTCCTAATGAAGCCGTATCGGGCAGGTAATTGAAACCGTAGTAAACGAGTACCGGAGACATAAACAGCAGTAGTGCAAGCAATACCTTAAAACTACCTGAGGAACTCCACTGTCGCACGAAAAAAGCAAAGCCAAGGAGCAGCATACCTAAATTGAGCAGTTTGTAGATAAAAGGTAGGTTTGAGACACCGAACAAATTGCTGACTCTTGCCGAGATGTACTGAACGAATGGGAACTCAACTCCGCATCGTCCATTTTCGCTTGTAATATTGTGTGTTTGTGGCTTAAAAAAGTTCAGATTTTCCTGAAATTTTACCGCAACGGAATAGCGATCCGATTGTGCCCAGTTGTGAAACCCGTTGGGGAGTTCATTCCAATGATTTAAATAATTGAAAATGAGAAATATAACAGACGCTGTGAGACATAAATATACGAGAAGTAAATCGGTCTTTTTTGCGGTCAATTTCATATTCCAAAGGGCAAATAAACAAAGGTTTAACTAGAAAGCTACGTCTTCGTTATGCAACATTTGATAATAAATGACAAAACGCGTGCAACGAATCTTGTCTCACAGGTATCCAAATTATATATTTGAATACCATGACATTGCGTACGTTGACCATAAACACGTTGGCCCTTGTTTATATCTTTACCCATTCTTTAGTCGCATTTGCTCAAGAAGACGCTAATTCCAAGCTTGATAATACCCAATATCAAGAGCAAATCGAAAACCTGTTAGTCTCTAACAATCAGTTGTTTAGGGAGAATAAAGGACAGTGGGATCCCGACATCCTGTATCGAACCAGTGGTGTTAATGCGGATGCTTCTTTCTACAGCGATCACGTATTTTTCTCTTTGCATAAGAACAAAGAAATTAGTGAGGATCCGCAAGAACCTTTTGAGGTGAAAGCTTCATTCCTGAATTGGCGATTGAATTTCAACGGGGCCCAAACGAAAAATGTCATAGCTACAGACGAAATAGATCGAAACATCAAATACTTCACCGCTGGTGCTGAAGATGGACGCAAGTTGCTGGAGTACAAAGAGTTGTTGTACGAAGAGATTTATGCCAATGTCGATTTGAAGTTTTACAATTCGGTTAAAGGTGATCTCAAATACGACTATATTCTTAAACCCGGAGCAAACGTCAACGATATCTCCATGACGTATGAAGGAGTAAAAGATGTAAAAATATTGGAAGACGGTAAGCTTAGCATTCTTACCGAGTGGGGTGAGTTTTTGGAAGATGCACCGTATTCCTATCAGATCGTAAATGGACAACGTCAGGCCGTTGAAGTAAACTATTTGATCACAGATGGCAATGTTGGCTTTGAGA
>DIYD01000288.1 GCA_002428905.1 Bacteroidetes bacterium UBA6063
TATCAATAACACCAATAATAATGCACCAAACAGTCTTGCTCCCGAGGATATTGAGGCACTCCTGGAAGACCACGCAATTGATGTGAATATAACTGGCTGGGACGATCAAACAGGAAATGGTTTTATTGATGCTGGTGCTACTTTACAAGGCATTGTATTGCCAAGATACAAAGTGGAACATTTTTCTCATACGAGATCGAATTCTGATGCCGTTCTCGATAAAAGTGACCTCTATGTTGCCGTTTCTAACGGAGGTAACGCGGTTGCGGCAGGAAATTACATTGTAGATCGTTATAAGATTACGAGAACATATAATATTTCGATGCCTTCAAGCCGTAGCGTGGTGCGAGTGTGGCCAAGGAACTCTAGCTCAGATATTAGCGGGATTGAAGGTACAACGGTAAGTGCCTATCCAAAGATTATTGTTTCCAGTTTCAATCAAACGTCAGTTACACTGGTAGGATACATTTATCATGTTAAAAAAACAGCTTTTGGGAAGAACATGAACAAATGGGTGCCAAGTAGCAATACGGCGCAAGGGACAATGGCGTATACTGTGTATTCTGATGATTCCACTGCCTCAAGTGCAAAAGCTCTTTCGATCAATCGACAATTGATAAGATGCATACCCAATCCGGCTGATAACACATTTAAGCTTAGTTTTACGCTTTTTGAACCTTCGAATTATTTGGTAGAGCTAAGAGATATTAATGGAAAGCTGATTGAAACCGTGAAGGTGGATAATCAGGCAATCGGTCACCAAGAACAGTCCTTTAACACGAGCAATCTGAATCCGGGCATTTATATTTGTGCTTTAAGAACCAAAGATGCAAGCGTATCAAAGAAGGTTATTATCACGCATTAATTTTTGTTCACTTACAAAGCTGATTTATGCCATTGGTATTGCTCTGGCTTTATCAGGATGTAGTAAAGATCCATACATTTATTCCTCAGAGCATATTTGTGAGGAATATCGTCAGGCTAAAAATGTAAATCTTGGGCAAATAAAATCTAAAGGTGTCTCGAGATGGTCGGGATGTTATAACGCCAGCAATCTCAATGAGGCATTTTATATTACCGATGCAGGTCAGGGCTATGAAATTGTTGCCAAAAATCTGATAAACGGTCAAACCAAAACCGTTCACTCAGAAACCTACCGAATAAATGGTTTGGTTTGTAACAGTGCTGGAAGTTTAGCCTATGTTGATAGCCGAAACTGGATTTACATTCTTCTTCCCGGCGAAAAAACTTCCAAAATCATTAGTCCCGAAGGTGTAAGTAATTACCCTGTCTGGGAAAGTGACACAACGTTATTGTTTCAATATTCCCACAATGGAGGAAATCCCAAAAAGTATTTGCGTGTAAATCTGTTAGGTGACATTCTTGATACGCTGGATAATGTAAAGTCATATCGGGGCGATTTACAGCACGATGGCAAGTTGGTTTCTCTGCCGTACTCCGGTCATGCGTCACTTAACATTTATGCGCTAAAAGATGAAGGGCGATTGCTTAAAGTTCCTTTTGAAGAAAAAGTTGATGGGTTAAACAGCATTGAGGCGCTGCATTGGGGTGCTAATGACAATCAAGCCTATTACTCAAATTTTGGGTATGGATTATTCTCAGTAAATTTTGGCAATGGCAAATCAACCCAAATACTTGACGGTTGTCCGTTGAAACGCTATACATCCATTGATTTATCTTTCGATAAATCGCAACTCCTACTAACACGTGAGGATTTAGAAGCACCATACGGGCTTGATGGCGGCACTCTATACAGCTCTTCGAATGTTTATACTTTTGATCTCAACAGCAGAGCTTTAACCGCCTTGTAATAGGGCTGTAGGTACGATATGTATTGTATAATTAATATTGGATCCGCCTTGTATTGGCACCTTATTAAATAGAACATCTCGCCCTTGTGATGCAGGGGTAGATAGCAGGAAAGTCAAAAATAAGTCTGCTTCAAGTTCTTCTTAGTTTTAGACTTAACTCCCCTTGGCTTTTCATGCCTCGGTTCGTACAAACAGACATAAAAAAAGCCTTCGGTATGCGACCGAAGGCTTTGTGTTGTGGGTAATGCTGGATTCGAACCAGCGACCCCCTGCTTGTAAGGCAGGTGCTCTAAACCAACTGAGCTAATCACCCTTAACCTTTGCGGGACCAAATCCCGTCCCCGTTAGAGGGCTGCAAATATAATGTTACCGCAATTTTTTTCAAAAAATTTCAAAAAAAATATTGCGCCAATTTATAGACACACAACAGGCCATTGTTTATTCGTTTTACACATACACACATAAGCATTACTCATCTTTGTGTGTTAGACCATAAATATTGAAAAGGATCATAAAATTCACGCATAAATTGCTGTGGTGGTTGCTTTATGCTACCCCATTTGTACTTGCGTCATTTTATTTTGGTGGCAAATTGCTGCGGAAAATCCTGATCGATCAACTCAATAAACAGTTGAATGTGCAGGTCACCGTGCACTCGGTAAACCTCAATGGTCTGAAAACGTTTCCACAACTTGGTCTTGAAATGACCAATGTTCGTGTAGACGAATCCATGGCCCACTACAACGATTACTTACTCCAAGCCCGAAAAGTCACCGTAGTGTTCAATCCATTAAAACTGGTTTCTGGCACCAATGAAATTGACCGAATTCAACTTGATGGTGGAGCGATACGTCTGTATACCAATCCTAAGGGCAAAACCAACTTTGAGCTTTTCAAACCCGATGAAGATTCAGAAGACGAACCAATAAACATCGATCTAAAGAAGGTCTTGCTGAACAAATTCCGATGCGTTTACGTTGACCAGCAGGAAGACCAGAGTTTTAATTTTAAAGCAGAAGCGCTACAGCTATCCGGGAAGTTCAATGAGGAACGCTTTGAGTTGAAATCTCAAGGCGAAGCACTGTTCGATCATCTGGCATTGGGAGGCGTGGATTATATCAAAGGAAAGTATGCCAAACTCGACCTGGTTCTTGATGTTAATCAAAGTATTAATGCCTATCATATATCAAAAGGGGAAATCGGCCTTGACCAATTAAAACTCGATATTCAAGGTGACATTCTGTTGGTAGAAAATGAACCTGACCTGGATCTACAAATCAGTGGACAAAATATTGACATTCAATCCATTATATCCATATTACCCAACAATATAGGCTACGACCTCCGGCAACTGGAAAGCAAGGGAGACATTAATGTAAATGGCAGCATTTTAGGTAAGTTTCAAGACGATAGCTGGCCGAAAATTGATGTGGATTTTCAATTTAATGATGCTGCCATTGTATGGAAAGAAAAAGAACTTAACGCAGAAAAAATCAACCTCGCAGGGAGTCTGACAAACAAGACTTCTGATCATTCCAAAGCGCTAAATTTGATCATTAAGCTCGATGAACTTCGTTTCCCCAAATCAAGTTTAAAAGGCGGTATAACCGTTCGAGATTTGTTTCACCCCGATATTACCTTCAACGCTCAGGGTTTACTTCTGCTCGAAGACTTCAAGGGCCTCTTACCTGAAGTTGAATCAAGCCAACTTCAAGGCAAATCCTTACTGAACGTAAAGGGACAGATTCCATACAACCTGAAGACAGAAGGCCTCGATTTCAGCGCGTCAAGCTTTGATGGAGATATTGAAATAAAAGAAGCAAGTCTGGTTACCGATGAGCGAAAATTGATTGATCAGTTAATGGTGAAAACCCGCATCAAGGGCAACCGACTTACAAAGACAGAAATTGTTGGCGGGCTGTGGAACAACGACGTGAATTTCAGTGGTGAAATAGACAATTGGCAGGGATATGCTTTTAGAGATCAGCGACTGACGATCACCGGTGAACTCGTAAGTAAATCCCTCGATTTAGACTTAGGGGATACCAGCACTTCAGGTGCCGAAGCATCGTCGCCGCAAGACGTCATAAGCATAGACTATGGCTTTGACGCTCAGGTAAAGATAAAAGCAGACCGCTTTAAATGGGGAATGCTAAAAGCAACTAACCTTGACGGTGATTTGCGCTGGGCAAAAGACAACATGACGTTCATCAATGTAGACTTCGATGCCTGGGGCGGCCATAACAGACTGGATGGAGAACTGATTGAAACAAAGGAGCGATTTTTATTGAACACTTCATCCATTTCGGACAGCATCAAACTCGAACGCTTATTGGACGAATTTGAGAATTTCGAACAAGAAGAGTTCACTTCCGATATTCTTCAGGGAGTGGTTACAACTACGCTGAACCTAAACCTGGAGTTTGATCGGTACTTCAACGTAATTGAAGACGAAGTAAGAGGCCTGGCAGATGTTGCTATTGTTGACGGACGATTGCGCAATTACCAGCCGATGGAAGCGCTATCAAGTTTTGTAGAACTCGACGATTTAAGAGACATCCGCTTTGAGGAGTTAAACAACACCATTGAAATCGGTAACCGGCAAATCAATATCCCAACCATGGCCATTAAAAGCAACGCGATGAATTTGGAGATTGGTGGAAATCACAACTTCGACAATTACATGAATTACCGCATGAAGATTCGGGTTACAGAACTACTGGCCAAAAGCTCGGGATGGGTAAAGCGTAAAAAGGAACGTCAACTGGATGAAAATCGTGACGGCGGTTTAAGTGCGTATATATTAATGATTGGCACTCCAGACGACCTAAAAATCCGATACGATCGTAAAGCCGTAAAACAGAAAATAAAGGAAGAGGTGAAGAAAGAACGTAAGCTGTTCTTCGAAGAGCTTAAACGTGAAATCCGACGACAGAAGAGTCCAACTGAAGACAAGGAAAATGCCGATTGGGACGAGTGATCACTGATGTGTGAGCAATGCCGTCATGCCAAAATGCCAACCCTGAGCCGCAACGAATGCCTCATTGTCTGTATTCAAAAAACGATATCCGGCGTACAAATGACTCCGGCCAAAGGGCATGATCATTCCTAGTTTGGGCTCAATATACGGGCGACCCTGCACATTTCGGGGCATGTAATACCCAACATTCATTCCCATTCGAATCATATGCACCGTCTGTGTACCACCTGCCCAGCGAACAGGAAGAAGTTGATACAGTACGTTCCATGCAACCTGCGAAGATTTTGGCCAGGGAGCATAGTGATAATCGATGGTGGTAATGGTATTTATGCTTTCCAGGTAAGCACCAACCCCACCCTTAAAGGTAGTTTCACCACGGTTGGTTCGGTAAACACCCACATCCATTAGAAAAGGTGTATTCCAGCCCACATTGCGTACGCCACCGCACAAGACAAGGCAACAAGATCGCCAGGCTGGCCTCCAGGGCACCACTACAAGGGTATCCGTCTTATTGAAATCTGATCCGTGTTTGGCGAAATAGTACGCCGTATCCTTCACCCAGGGTGATGCAATCTCGGTTCTTCTTTGGGCCGAAACCTGCATAAAGGCGAACAATGCCAAAAATGTAAATGTCACTTGAAATTTCATCTGGTTGTTTTATACCTCTGACGATTACCATAAACCAAGGGTTGGGATTTGGAACGATAATTGGTATTTTACTGTGCACTAGAATTATTATCCATGTCAAAAACAGATCAACCGAAAGGGTTTAGCAAAGCCCGAAAACAAGCGGAAAAAATCGTGACCGACGGTAAACGGGTTAAAGCCCTCATCGAGCAAGGGGTGGCCAAGTCGAAGCAACATAAAAATGCACTTAGCGGTTTTTGGAACGAACTTCAATCCTTAATGCGAATGATCAAGGCGCATTTTAAGGGCAAATTCAAGGTCAGCACAAAATCCATTGTTTGGGCAGTTGCGGCCATCATATACCTGGTCAACCCGCTAGACGTAATCCCAGACTGGCTAACCATTTTTGCCGGGATTGGCTTGATAGATGACGCCACTGTCATTGCTTACGTTATCAAAAATATCCGAACCGATATCGAGCGTTTTGAGCTATGGGAGCAAAAAGAGGTTAATGCTCACTCAATTCAAGAATAGGCACAAGACGAATCACATAACGGAAGCCAAGTGTAGAATGCTGCGCATTTGGGTCAATGAAAATCTTCGCCGCGTGCGTTCCTACATTTTTATCGCGCCTGTAAACGTGCTGCTCATAAAACCAATTACCTCCACGAACCAGTTGACCATTTAACGTATCGTTGTACGAGTTATAATAGCGCTCAATATCTGCAATCAGATTCGACTCTCTGGTATTCATCTTACGCAGAACACGTTGCCTCTCTTCAAACAAATATTTCCAGTTATCGACGTACGTTTCGGAACACCATTCACTCACATTACTGTTGAGATGAAAAACATCGCCCACCTGATCTTCCTTTAACAGATATCTATCTCGTTTGCGCTGCATCGTAGAATGTGGATACATACTCCCATCGTTCATATAGGTTCCGGTATGCCTGTTGTTATACGCCGGAGCCAATGCATTTTCCATGAAACGCAATCCGGTGTCGTGCGATGTTAAAGGTAAGTTGGTAAGGTAATCCTTGTCGTAGAAGTCTTCCTGGTAATGCGGTTTTGCATCTTTTTGGTGTGTAACAAAATGATTTCCGTTTGCATAACCCCATTCGAATTGATTTGGTAAATCCACCACCACTTTAAACCGTTGAAGACCTAACTCCGCATTTAATTTATTCTGATACCATGCACAATAAGCCTTGGCTTGATAATAACTAACCCCCACTACCGGATAGCTCGCATACGCTGGGTGCTTCCAATAATTCGTACGCATAGGTCCGTTATATGACAACGGAAAATCGGTAACCCAGGTCGTTGTGTCTGGTTTCATTTCTTCATATCGCTCCTTAGAACCGAGGGCGTGTAGAAACTCCCTGTACTCTTCATTGGATACTTCTGTTTGCTTGATCAAAAACGGTTTTATGTATTCAGTCGGCTTTAATGTGCAGAAGTATAATGGGTCGGTATCTATGAACAATTGATGTGAGTCGGCTGAATTCCTTCGGTGATTATACCGATCAGCATCAAAATAGAACCGTGCAATACTGGGGACTACAACATCCAGGGTATCGGGGATTTCTTTAACCTTTTTGGAAGCGTCTGCTATTGGGTTTATCCATACCGTGCCAACAGGCGGTTTAATTGGTTCTTCAAAGACAAAATGAGAAGTTGGAATCTGATACCAGCTTTGACTATATGCCCGCAATGAAGCAACGAACACCAGTGCAATCAACGTAAAGTGTTTCATTTGTTTTAGGGTTTGATACCCTAACCACGAAAAAGAGAGGCGGTTTATTTCAAGTAGGCTGTCATAAGACACAAAAAAAGCCCATCCGTTTCCGAATGGGCTTTAATCGCTTTGCGTATATTCTTACTTCGCAGCAGCGTAACGACGTGCTACTTCATCCCAGTTTACTACATTCCAAAATGCAGAAATGTAATCAGGACGACGGTTCTGATAGTTTAGGTAGTATGCATGCTCCCATACGTCAAGGCCCAAGATTGGTGTTCCTTCACAACCAAGTCCCATTAATGGGTTGTCTTGATTTGCTGTGCTGCAAACTTCCAGTTTTCCATTGTTCACGCATAACCATGCCCAACCCGATCCAAATCGTGTTGCAGCAGCGGCAGCGAAAGCGTTTTTGAACGCTTCAAATCCACCAAGGTCAGATTCGATTGCGGCAGCCAGATCTCCAGAAGGTGTTCCACCTCCGTTTGGCGACATTACACTCCAAAACAAGGTGTGGTTAAAGTGACCTCCACCGTTATTTCGAACAGCCCCATTGTCGTGGTGATTCTTTACTAGGTCTTCCAATGATTTGCCTTCTAAATCTGTTCCTTCCACAGCTGCGTTCAGCTTTGCTACGTATCCCGCATGATGTTTACCATGGTGAATTTCCATGGTACGTGTATCAATGTGTGGTTCTAGTGCGTCAGTTGCATATTCTAATGCTGGTAATTCAAATGCCATAATTCTATGTTTTTTACGTTAGACAAAATTATTTAAAACGTTTGGTAATGATACCTGTTAACACCTAAAATTGTTTTCTTCAACGCATAAAACTTTTTGATATGGATATAGGCAAGATCATTCGCGACCGACGCTCAGTATTTACAAATCAATTCTCTGGTGAACGCATTAGCGACGATCTCGTGTGGGAATGGCTGGACAATGCCAATTGGGCACCAAATCACTACCATACTGAACCCTGGCGTTTCAATGTGTTTACCGGAGCAGGACTCCATCGGTTGTTTGATCAATTGGCGATGCAGTATCAAACATCGGCTGGTGACCAGTTTAATCAAGCTAAACTCGACAAATACGAAGCCCGAAAATCACAGGTTTCTCATGCCATAGCAATTGTAGTACATCACAGCAACAAGCCAAATTTACCCCCGGTTGAGGAGACGGCCGCAGTAGCGTGTGCCGTTCAAAACTTATGGTTGAGTGTTTCTGCCCATGAAGGTGTTGGAGGATATTGGAGTACAGGTAAACTCGTGTTCGAGCCTGCCTTCCACAACTTTTTAAAACTTGCGGATAACGAACACTGTTTGGGCTTGTTCTATCTCGGGTGTTTAAAACCCGATGGCATTAAACCACAATCAAAAAGACAACCCATTGCAGACAAGGTAACCTGGATCAACGAATAACATGCGGGCTGTTATACAACGGGTTAGAGAAGCTGAAGTAAACGTTGAAGCTGAGATCGTAGGATCCATCCAAAAAGGACTGTTGATATTACTTGGTGTAGAAACGGAAGACACCGAAGAAGATGCCGATTGGTTAATTCGTAAGATCTTGAACATGCGCATACTGCCCGATGAACATGGTGTGATGAATAAATCGGTGATCGACTTAAACCAGGAAATTCTTGTTGTGAGTCAGTTCACCCTGCATGCATCTACTAAAAAAGGGAATCGTCCTTCTTACATTCGTTCTGCCCGACCGGAAAAAGCAGAACCACTTTACGAATACACGATAGCCCGATTCAAACAACTCTCAAATCTCAACATTCAACACGGCAAATTCGGTGCGCATATGGATATTACATTTACCAACGACGGGCCGGTAACAATCTTACTGGATTCAAAACATCCTGAATAAAGCTACGTTAAACCAAAACAACCGTTCAAATCAACCAAGTGTTGTATTTTGCAAATTCACTCAATTAAATATGATCTTAACCAGATATCGAAACCAACTTCTACTAACCGTATTAACTTGTTTTATTGCACTGGCCACAGCAGCCCAGAGCGATAAAAAATACCCTTCTCTCTTATGGGAAATATCCGGTAACGGAACAGAAAAGTCGAGCTACGTTTATGGAACAATGCATGTGAGTAGTAAACTTGCTTTTCACCTGGGCGATAGCTTCTTTATGGCTTTGGAAAGCTGTGACTATGTGGCCCTTGAAAGCGATGCCACCACCTGGTTAGGTCACATGTTTGGGACAGAATATTTGGAAGAAACGGGCGGTCTTTACCGCACGGCAACCTACCACCGTGACTTTTACAGAGATGCCTTTGAGGTAGAAGAGATTACCAAAAAGCAACTGGCAGCAAGCCTCAATTTCAATAACCGAATCATGAACGGTATGTTGTACCGAAAATCTTCCTATGCAGCCGATTATGAAGAAGAGACCTATCTCGATATGTACATTCATCAGGCTGGTAAAAAGCTCAATAAAACGCTAATCGGGTTGGAGGGCTTTATGGAGTCGCAACGACTGGTACAGAAATCGAATATCCCGGACGATGACGAAAAAGACAGTCCGAAAAATGTGGAATACCGTAAGCTCGTTCAATCGGGTCAAAGCCCAAGGGAAATGCTTCAGGATGCCTACCGAAATGCAGATTTGGACATGGTAGATTCTCTACAGCGTTTGATCAATCCAAGTAAGAATCATCAACGGTACATGTTGCATGAACGAAACGCGAACATGGTGCGCCGAATGGACTCTATCATACAACTAGGCCATACGATTTTCTCCGGAATAGGTGCGGCACATTTGGCTGGTGAGAAAGGGGTTATTGAGATGCTGCGGGAGAAAGGATATCGCGTAGAACCCGTTATGCGAAACATTGGTGAGTACAGCAAAAACTATCGCGATAAGCTGGAAAAAACGTTTGTAGACATCGATTTAATGCCCTATACGACGTCCGATGGATGGATCGAGGTCAAGCTTCCAGGTGAACTTTACGAAATGCCAACCAATGGCCATTACAAAATGTACTTCTATCCGGATATGTCGAACGGCACCAACTACTCCCTTACCCGAGTACGACACAACGGATCACTGAGAAACCAGTCTAAAGAGTACATCTTAAAGCGCGTAGACAGCTTATTGTACGAAAACATCCCAGGAAAAATACTCGAGCAAAAGTCCATTGAGCGCGATGGATATCCCGGGTTTGATATCATCAACCGAACAAAAAAAAGTGACTACCAGCGTTATCTCATATTCGTTACCCCACTGGAGGTAATTGTGTTCAAAGTAGGCGGGACATTGGATTATGTTAAAGACAATAACTATCTCCCCGAGATATTTGATTCCTTCAAAATAAAAGGCAGGAGTTCCGAATGGAATACGCACAAATCGCCGTATGGGTTTAGCATTAATCTACCTGGCACACCGGTTACCGATGAAAAGAATATCACCTATCAACACCTGTTCGGCAATGAGGTTGAAATTCTTGCTATGGACGGAGAAGATTACTTCGCCTTAAAACGTGTTTCTTACCATGACCAATCCTATATAGAGGAAGACACTTTTGAACTTGCTTACATGGCCAATGAGTTCCAAGATAAGATGGATTACGTGGAAGAGCGTCGGAGGTTTTTGGAATTCAAAGGTTTACCAGCGTTGGAAACGGTTTGTAAAGACACAGGAAACACCATATACACCCTGTATTTCATAGATGGACCGCGCTATTATCAATTACTATCATATCGCCAGGATAGTACGCGACCAAATACCTTCTTTGAATCTTTTCAATTTTCTGATTATAAGCCTATCCGAAATTATTTTGATGTGGCCGACACCAGTTACTATTACACCGTAAAATCGAACACCAGGCGGGCAGGCTATCGCGCTTTCGATATTCGGGAAATTAAGGAACGAATCGAGAACAAGGAGAACGATCGGAATTATGATGGCCGATGGAAGACCTTGTACTATGGCGACGTAATGGCAGACGAGGAAGTCTATGTATACTTCAAACAGCATTCAAGGTACTATTACGAACCGAATTATGATTCGTTGTGGAACTACTACCGAACCTTAAAAACAGACAATGGTTTTCTGGTAGAATCGGAGAAGATTAGTGCCGATTCAAACGTATTTGAAATGGTTGTTGCAGATACCAACAGCAGGCGCAAAATCATGCACAAGTACATCAGTAATGATGGAACTCTATACTGCCTGAAATACATTAAAGACCAGGCTGGCAAGAGTACCTTTGGCGAAACCTTCTTCAATACCTTTAAACCACAGGCCGATACCGTAATTGGTTTGCCGTTTAATCAAAACAAAGGCGACCTGTTTTTATCCGATTTGTGGGGAGAAGACAGCCTTGCAAAAGACTACGCCCTAAAGTCTATAAGCGAAGACGAATACGCATTATACAGCCTCGATTTTGATGCGAGCCATCTGGACCGACTCATTTATACGTTTGAAGCGTTTGAACACAAAGAATTCGGTATTAATGAGCGTGCGGCTTTGTTAGAACATCTTGGAGGAGTTAAGGACGCACGCGTTCTTCCTTACCTTGATAAAGTATATAAACGCAGTATTGATACGGCCGTTTTTCAATTGTCTGTATTGCGAGCGTTGGTCGGTCAGGAAACCAAATCGGCCACACGAATGATTGGAGAATTACTCGATTATGAGACGCCCCTGGTAAGTGAGTCTTCTATTTCGGGATTGCTGACTTACCGCATGTCAGACAGCCTTGAACTCTATGACGACTTGTTCCCATTCCTATTGAAGTTGACACGGTATCCTGAATATCGAACGAGTGTTTATACGCTAATGGCAACAATGCTCGATAGCAACATTATCAAACCTAAGTTGTATAAAAAGTACCGGAAAGACATGGTGCGTGAAGCTAAAGATGTGCTCAAACGAATTATGGCCAGCGCCAATGAAGATAACGATTCGTATTTCGAGTACATGAGCAGCGGTGCAGGATCAAATATTGACCTACTTCAGGCGTACAACACCTTACTCTCTCCATTTAAGAAGAACAGTGACGTCGCAGACTACTTTGAGCGCACCAAACGCCTGAACTCCGATGAGGAATTATTAGCGAGTAGTTTGCAACTGCTCAAGGCAGGAATTGAAGTGAACGACACCATTTGGCCTTACTTCGCTAATCACTACAAGTACTTTCTTGATGTATACCATGGATTGCATACACTTAATCGCCTGGATTTGATACCGGATACCAGCTTGTCTCAGGTGAACATTGCCAAGGCCTTACTGTATAGTCAAACAAAGCTCGAAGATGAAGATAGTGTTAAATTTTTGAAGCGGTATAAAGCGCGATCGAAACACGGCGAAGGATACATTTACGTATTCAAGAAGAAAGATAAGTACAACGACGCAGAGTGGAACTTTGATTACGTAGGCGTATTACCGCTCGATTCAACCGAAGTGCCTGAATACTATGACATAGGTACACGCAAAAAGAACAGTGATTATCTGGATGACGAAGACATGGATGAAAAAATAGAAGAAGTAGTCGAGAATATTCTGTACGCCGATCGGAAACGGGTGAAGAAAAAACGGAAGCGTTCGAACTACTACGGTTATTAAACATGCTCGGATTATTACTTCTCTACTGGATTGGTAAGGCGTTTTACGATCTTGCCAAAACCCATGGAAAAAAGCCCTGGCTTGGTGCGTTTATAGGCATTGCCAGTTATTATGGTTTACAACTGGTAGTAGGTGGTATCGCATTTCTGCTTACCGACTTCGACGAACCACTAAACAGTGGATTGTTGGGTGATTTCGGTTTAAGTATTCTGGGCATTCTTATTGGTGCATTGGGCACCTGGGGTTTGTACCGATATTTAAAACAGAAATGGTCGGTTACATCGGTGGAAACACATCGAGAGATTTTAGACGACGATTTATCTCTGTAGGATTTTGTTATATTTGGCCTTACCTAAAAACAGAAACTTATGGAATGGTATTTAAAAGTACTCCGCGAGTACGCAAATTTTAATGGACGTGCTCGTCGAAAAGAGTACTGGATGTTCTACTTGATTAACACACTGGTTTCCCTGGTACTGGGTTTCATTGGAATGCAAGTCGGGTTCGAACTCTTAAGTACACTTTACTCGTTGGCCGTTTTAATCCCATCGATTGCCGTTGCGGTTAGACGTATGCATGACGTTGGTAAAAGTGGTTGGTTTATTTTAATTCCAATTTACAACTTGATTTTGGCCGTGACCGATAGTGAGCATGGTCCAAACAAGTACGGACCAAACCCTAAGGGCTTAGGGAACGAAGAGGATGAGTCTTCTCATCTGATCGAAGAAGAAGCCTAATTCAATAGATATTTTATTATGGATGCAGCGGCACCTGTGTGTTCCTGCATCCATTTTTTTGTGGTCGTTTTGATCTCTTCACGCAATGCTGCGTCTTGCACTAATTTCTGTGCTTGCCAGGCAAACTGCTCTTCATTTTCTACGGAAAACAACAACCCAGCTTCCTTAAGCATTACTGCCTCAGGGAATTGATCAATATTGGGTCCCGTAATAATAGGTAACCCATAATTGGATGCTTCCAGTACGTTGTGTAATCCTCGGCCAAATGCACCACCAACCACAGCCAGATCAGCATATGCATATGCCGACGAAAGTTGTCCTATTGAGTTAATTATTAATACATTACAGCTATTGTCGATGTGTTCGTCGGTATACAGACTCACTCCATTTCCAGCAAATTGATGAACCAATTTGGTAATATGTGTTTCCCCTACTTCGTGCGGAGCAATAATCACCTTGGTGCTGTTCTCATAGCGATCTAAATACGTTTTGATCAATGCCTCTTCCTCCGGCCATGAGCTGCCAGCAATGATGGTAGTCTGATCTTTTGTAAATGCAGCCAACCTGGGCAACTCGTGCACTTTTGATCTAATTTGTGCAACCCGATCGAAACGTAAGTCATTGGTTACCTCTACATTGCCGAAGTCGTGCTCGCTCAGTAATGCGAACGATGGCTTATTCTGCACAAAGATTCGATCACATTGCCGTAATTCATCCAATAGCGGTTTTGCCACCGATTTAAGCACAAACTGATTCGGTCGGAACAGTCCATTCACCACTACCGTTTTCACCCCATGTGTACGCAACTGGTTCAACAAATTGTACCAGAAGTCGTACTTCACAAAGACAAATACCGAGGGGTTCAGCAATTGAACAAATCGCTTCATGTTGGCTCTGGTATCAAAAGGCAGGTAGAAGGTGCCTGATATGTAATTCGAAGGCTTTACATATGCGTAACCCGATGGCGAAAAGAAGGTGATAACGCATTGATATCGTTCCTGAATAGCTTCGTCTTGAAGCAACGGAACGATCATTTCATACTCACCAAGAGAGGCACAATGAAAGCACAAAACCGGACGACCATCCGAATTGTTTTTACTCCAGATAAGTAAGGACTTCTCCCATTCTTTACGAACCTTAACTGCCTTAGCAAGCTTGCTGTTGAACACAGCTGCCAGTCGAACAAAAACCAGAAGGAAAGAAGGAAATATGGCGTGCAACCACGACATTAATCAATGAAAAACTCTTCCTCTTCAAGACGTTTCGTATATACCGGAATCATGATTCCTATCCGGAAACCATTTACCAGGTCTACACGCTTTTGATCATTGTAAGTGCGGGTATCAAAATCAACCGTACGCATGCTCTTGGTGAATGCCTGCTGGAAACTGAACCCGGCCTGTATGTTAACCCGCTTCTTGGGGTCGAGGTGTTGATATCCAATGAACTGGGCAAAAGCATACCCCCCAGTTAAGCGATCGTATCCTTTTTCATAGGCCTCCGTCACTTGAGGAACCGTTAATGATGACGCAAAAATATCTATGCGATGCAACATAAATCCAGCTCCGGCTTCAATGTAAATTCCAGAATTTCGATTGTGCTTTAACATTGGGAATAAACGCCCTCCATTGAAGGTCATAACATGACCACGCTGATTCAGGCGTATCACTGAAAACAATCCATCTTTATCAATTATCTCTCCCGATGGCCCCAGAATACTATCGAACATGTTGACTTCTTTCACATTGTTGCCAAACATCCAATTGTATTGTACACCGGCTGTCCAGCCCGATTCAAACTTGTAACGCGCCCCAATGCCTATTGCCGAATTCCATCCAAATCGATCGGCTAAATCGCCACCCGGATTCTGAATGTTATACTGAACATCGAACAGGTAACCTTGCTTCGGAACAAACGTGGTTTTCGTTTGAGCCAAGGCAGAAACGGAGAAGAATATCAGCGCAAGTACCTGAACTGCTTTTACTTTTATCATTGTTTAACTTTGACCAAGCAAATAACGCAATTAAAGGCGATAAGGTAAAACTTTGATTATGTTTGCACCCAATATTACACAGCAATGTCGATACAGATGGTTGACCTGAAAGGTCAGTATCTAAAAATTAAAGATGAAGTAGATGCCGCCATTCAGGACGTCATCGATTCCACGGCGTTCATCAACGGCACACCAGTGAAAGAATTTGCTTCTAACCTGGCACAATATCTCAGTGTAAAACATGTAATACCTTGTGGCAACGGCACCGACGCGTTGCAAGTTAGCCTTATGGCCTTAGACCTAAAACCAGGTGACGAAGTAATCGTGCCGTGTTTCACCTATGCTGCCACTGCTGAAGTAATTGCTTTACTGGGCCTTACACCTGTTTTGGTGGATGTAGACCCAGACACGTTTCAGGTAAATGTTGCCGAGATTGAGAAACACATTAGCCCAAAAACAAAGGCCATAGTACCGGTACATTTGTTCGGTCAGTGTGCGGATATGGAAGCCATCTTGGTCCTTGCCAATGAACATAATATCGCCGTTGTTGAAGACAATGCACAGGCCTTTGGTGCAACGTATACTTTTTCGGATGGCTCCCGGGTTTCGGCAGGATGTATGGGCCATTTGGGAACCACTTCTTTCTTCCCTTCAAAAAATTTGGGGTGTTATGGAGACGGTGGTGCCATTTTTACAAACGATGATCAGCTGGCCGAAAAAGCCCGTATGATTTGCAACCATGGCCAAAAAAAGAAATACCATCACAGTATGGTTGGGGTAAACTCGCGATTAGACTCTATTCAGGCGGCGGTATTAAACGTAAAACTTAATTATTTAGACACTTACGCATCACATCGTAATTACGTCGCAGATTATTATGACCGCGTTTTGGGAAATGACTCAAGATTTACGATTCCAAAACGTATGAATAATTCAAGCCATGTATTTCATCAGTATACGCTGAAATTGAACCACTTAGATCGCGCTGAACTTCAAGAACACCTAAAAAAATCGGGGATACCTTCTACGGTTTACTACCCTGTTCCACTGAATGAACAGGAAGCCTACAAATCAGTTGGAAGTTACCCCATAACTCAAGACCTTTGCACCCGCGTTTTGTCGCTTCCGATGAGTACGGAACTGACTGACGAGCAATTAGAATTAATAACGAATACACTAGTAAACTTCTAAATAAAATGAAAATAGCAGTAGTTGGAACCGGTTATGTTGGATTAGTTTCAGGAACATGTTTCGCTGAAACAGGTAATCATGTAACCTGTGTTGACATTGACGAAAATAAAGTTAACAGTCTGCGAAACGGGAAAATCACCATTTACGAACCTGGTTTGGAGAAACTTTTTGAACGTAACCTGAAAGAAGGTCGTTTGCATTTCACCACCAATTTGGGTGAAGCCATAGAGGAAGCACAAATTATCTTCCTTGCACTACCAACACCTCCCGGTGAAGACGGATCTGCCGACCTTTCGTACGTACTTGGCGTTGCTAATGACCTGGGTAACATGATGAAAGAATACAAGGTGATTGTTGACAAGAGTACAGTTCCTGTGGGTACTGCCGAAAAAGTGCATGCAGCCATCGCTGCAAATTATACAGGCGACTTCGACGTGGTTTCTAACCCGGAATTCTTGCGTGAAGGCGTAGCCGTAGAAGACTTTATGAAGCCTGATCGTGTTGTGGTTGGATGCAGTTCTCAACGTGCTGAAGATATTATGGGTGAGCTATACGCTCCATTCGTTCGTCAGGGTAACCCGGTAATCTTTATGGATGAGAAATCTGCAGAGTTAACGAAGTACGCTGCAAACTCATTCCTGGCAACCAAAATTACCTTTATGAACGAGATTGCTCGTGTATGTGAGTTGGTTGGGGCCGATGTAGATAAAGTTCGCAAAGGTATTGGCACCGATACCCGAATCGGAAACCGATTCTTATTCCCAGGTATTGGTTATGGCGGTTCGTGTTTCCCAAAAGACGTTAAAGCTCTTGTGAAAAGCTCGGCTGAGGTTGATTACGAATTCAAAATTCTGAATGCTGTTGAAGAAGTGAACGAGAGCCAAAAGACATATTTGATTCCTAAAATCAAGGAGCATTTTGGTGGCGACATTTCAGGTAAAAACTTTGCACTTTGGGGCTTAGCCTTCAAACCAAATACCGACGATATTCGTGAAGCTCCAGCGTTGTATCTCATTGATGAGTTAACCGCTGCCGGTGCTTCTGTAAACGCATTTGACCCGGAAGCTATGTCAAATGTTCAAGGCGTTGTTGGTGATAAAATCAACTATGCTGGTGATATGTACTCCGCATTGGAGAACGCTGATGCATTGATCATCGCTACGGAATGGTCTGAATTCAGAAACCCGAACTTTGAGCGAATTACCGCCGGATTAAACGATAAGTTGATATTTGACGGACGTAACTTATTTAGCCTGGACAAATTGGGTGCAATGGGTTACACGTATTATTCTATTGGACGAGAAACGATAAAATGAAAAAAGTTCTAATTACAGGGGGTGCAGGCTTCTTAGGCTCGCACTTATGCGATCGATTCATTAAAGAAGGCTTCCATGTCATTGCCATGGACAACCTCATTACAGGTGATCTAAAAAACATTGAACACCTGATGCCCTTAGAACAATTCGAATTTTATCATCACGATGTATCCAAGTTCATCCATATTCCGGGCGAGTTGGATTACATCCTGCACTTTGCTTCACCAGCTAGTCCGATCGACTACCTAAAAATTCCGATTCCAACGTTAAAAGTAGGTTCATTAGGCACGCATAATTGCCTGGGGCTTGCGCTGGCAAAAGGTGCCCGTATGCTCATTGCTTCTACTTCAGAAGTGTATGGCGACCCTATGGTGCACCCGCAAAACGAAGACTATTGGGGGAATGTAAACCCGGTTGGCCCACGAGGCGTATACGATGAAGCAAAGCGCTTTCAGGAGGCTATGACCATGGCGTACCATACGTTCCATGGGGTAGAAACCCGTATTGTACGCATCTTCAATACCTATGGTCCTCGCATGCGTTTGAACGACGGACGAGCATTGCCGGCATTCATTGGTCAGGCATTAAGAGGTGAAGACATCACGGTTTTCGGTGACGGTAGCCAAACCCGTAGTTTCTGCTATGTGGGTGATTTAGTGGAAGGCATTTATCGCTTGCTCATGAGTGACTATCCGCATCCCGTAAACATTGGAAACCCAGATGAAATTAGCATCCTCGATTTCGCGAAAGAGATTATCGCACTTACCGGAACCGATCAAAAAATCGTTTTCAAGGATTTGCCCAAAGATGATCCGAAACAGCGTAAACCGGATATATCGCGAGCCAAAGAAATATTGGATTGGGAACCTACTGTAAGCCGTCAGGAAGGATTAAAAATCACATACGAATACTTTAAGAATCTTCCAGAAGAGGATTTGTACAAGTACGCTCACCCACGTGAGTTTAAGGCTTCGAAGTAAGTAAGTCCTGCAGAGCAACCTCCAGCTCGGGATACTGAAACTGAAAGCCTGATTTCACCATTTTTTCAGGACTAATCCTGCTACCGGTGAGAAACACCTGTGCCATTTCACCAAACATCAGTTTCAACACAAACGAAGGCACATTGGGCGACCAAAACGGTTTGTTTAACGCTTTGGCGATACTTCTGTTAAACTCCGTACTTGTCTTATAATCGGCGGTTATGGCGTTGTACGGCCCGTCCATCGTTTCATCCTCTATTGCCTTCAGATACATTCCACACAGGTCATCTATGTGGATCCATGGCATGTATTGTTTACCGGTGCCAAGACCTGCTGCCAAACCGAATCGTGCCGGCATTGCCATTTTCTTTAATGGTCCATCTTCAGGTGTTAACACCACGCCCGTACGCACTTTTACCGTTCGTATACCTGCCTCAACAAACCGATCAGCGGCTACCTCCCATTTATGGCAAACTTCGCCCAAAAAATCATTGGAAGGTGGGTCTTTTTCCGTGAAGATATGATCCGTAGTTACCATCCCATAATAACCGATGGCCGAAGAAGAAACGAACGCTTTTAAATCGGGGTTGTGCTCCATGACCGCATCAAACAAAAGCTTCGCCGAATCCACACGGCTATCAATGATTTCTTTCTTAATCTGCGCACTCCAACGGCGATCCGCGATTCCACTTCCGGCCAAATGCACAATAACATCAGGCCACATAACGGCTTCTTTATCGATCTGCTTATTATGGACATCCCAAACAAAGGTTTTAATTTTATTGCCGGGCTTCCGACTTAAAATTGCCACCTCGTGTCCTCTCAACTGCAAATAAGTGGTTAAGTATCGACCGATTAAACCGGTGCCGCCTGTTATTAAAATGTTACTCATGAAAAAATGTGCTTTTTCCTGTTTACCTTTTCTGTCATTAGGTAACAAACCAATACAACATTACGTTTTTTAAATGACCCTGAATATGGAAATCAAGAATCCTTGCCCAGCCTCACTCGCTAACATGCCTAAGTCGGAAAACGGTTATTACTGTTCGTCTTGTGACAAATGTGTAATCGACTTTCGGGATAAATCGATTGACGAAATTAAATCCACACTTAAACCAAGCGACTGCGGTATATTTTTACCGCATCAATTAACAGATCAAAAAAGGTACACAGGTATACGGCGATATGCCTTCGGATTATTGGTCTTTCTATCCACCCTCGGGTTCAATGTAAAACCATTGCAAGCACAAACCGAACCACATGTAGAACCCTTAGAACCCGACACAATTGAACCGCACGATACCACATTGATGATTTTAGGTAAAGTTGCGCCTGCTATGCCTGATGAGATCGATATTCGTGAATACAAGAAAGCAAAGCGCAAGCACAAGCGACAAAATGCCCTACGCACATTAAACCCGTTTCGCCGAAAGCAAATGATGGGTAAAGTGTTAATTGAAGAATAACCTATGGAAATCAAAAATCCCTGTCCGGCCTCCTTAAACCGCATGTCAGCTTCCGGTGAAGGTTACCACTGCACGACGTGCAATAAGTGTGTAATTGATTTTAGAGACAAAACCGTTGAAGAAATTAAGGCCACACTGAAACCGGGTGATTGCGGTGTATTTCTGCCGCATCAATTGACCCACCAAAAGCGATACACGGGATTCAGACGAATGGCGTTTGGTATTCTGGTATTTTGTGCGTCCCTGGGATTTAACGTTAGACCACTTAAAGCGCAAACAGATATTCCCGTACAACCTAGCAGTGCCGATTCGGTTACAGCTAATGACACCTTGCCACCCATTATCATTGGCGAAACGGTAATGGTAAACGCCAAGAAGATCAGGTCGAAAAAGAACTCAGAAGCAACCAAACGCAGATGGCGTATTTTCCGTAGAAAACGACCACACAGATACAGAACCATGGGCTGCCCTGATTTTTAATCGACAAACAGCTCTGAAGCAATGTGATCGGCGTACGCCATGCCTTCCGGTGTAAGAACAATTCGGTCTTTGCCAACCGTTAACCAGCCTTTCTGCTTAAACGTATCGATTACTTCACCCGATTTCTCCATAATCTCACACTCGAACTCCGCACTCAAAACTGTTATATCCACCCCCCATTTTGTGCGCAACCCCACCATGATGCGTTCATTAATGTTGTCGGATCGACTCAGTTGTTCCGTCTCAAAATAGGCTTCCCCAGCTGCCCGTTTTCTTAAATAAATCGCATTATTGGCAACGTTCCATCTGCGGATTTGACCGTCATATGAATGTGCGGAAGGGCCAATGCCCAAGTACG
>DIYD01000289.1 GCA_002428905.1 Bacteroidetes bacterium UBA6063
AAACCAATAAGTCTGGCCTTCTTGGCAGTACCTTGTCAAGTGCCAGCTTCACACAATCGGCTGGAGTGCCTGAGCACTGATACGCTTCTATGTGGTCACCAAAATAATCACTCTTTGTAAGCCGGAGTGGATGGTTTATGGTAATGGCGTGTCCCATGCCTGACTGTGGGCTATCCGGGGCAACTACAACAACTTCACCAAGATCTTCCATAACGTCGACCAACGCACGAATTCCAGGGGCGGTAATCCCGTCATCGTTACTCACCAAAATTAGAGGTTTGTTATTCATGATGGGGCGAAATTACGCAGAATTATTAACTCAGGTTTTAGCTGCAAAACAGGTTATCCACTTTTCTTAACGGAAGGTGAATATCGCCACAACCTGACTTATTTTTGTTCTATGCTCATCGAACTCAAAGTTGACAACTACGTGTTGATTAAGTCGCTTCGATTTAGTCCGGATCGAAGGTTTAATATCATTACAGGTGAAACCGGCGCGGGTAAGTCAATTTTAATTGGTGCACTTGGGTTGATTTTGGGGGATCGCACAGATTCGAAAACAACAGCAGGCTTAAGTGAGAAGTGTATCATTGAAGGTTTGTTCGATGTGCGCAACCTGAACCTAAGCACCCTGTTTGAAGAACACGATCTTGATTACGCCGATGATACTATTCTTCGGCGAGAAATACTGCCTTCCGGAAAATCTCGTGCCTTCATCAATGATACCCCGGTAGGTTTACAGGTGATGAAAATAATCGGGGCACAATTGGTCGATGTGCATTCGCAACACCAAAGTTTATCGCTCGGAAGTGCCACGTATCTCTTTGATTGGTTGGATGCGGTAACGGGCTCTGAAGATCATGTGAAGGAATACCGAAAACAGTATCAGGAGTTGAGGCGCAAAGAAAAAGAGCTGTTGGAAGTGCAGGAAGCGGTGAATAAACATCTGGCAGAACGCGATTATCTGCAATACCTCTCGAACGAGTTGTCAGAAGCAGGCTTAGATAATCTTAAACCGGATGAGCTGGAGCGGGAACACGAATTGCTACAGAATGCAGAAGAAATTGGAGCGATCGTTGGAACGGCTATGGACGGGCTTCGAGATTCGGAAGGTTCAGCGCTTGATCGAATGAATGTGATATTAAATCAGTTACAGCGGCTGTCAACAGGCAGCTCAGAAATCAACCAACTCAATGAGCGCCTAAACGGTTTGGTGTTGGAACTGGAAGAATTCGTAAACGATCTTCGGCATATCGAATCGATTGCCCAACCAGATCCCCAGCGACTGGAAGAAATAAATGAATTGTTGACCAACTTGCATGGTTTACAAACCAAGCATCGGGTAAATGATTTGCAGGAGCTGCTGAAGGTGCGCAATGAAATTGACGAAAAACTCTTGGTAGATCAAGACAATCAGGAAGCACTTGATCGCTTGAAACTGGATATATCCAATCTTAGGCGATTATCCGAATCTAAAGCCAGGGAACTGCATATTTCCAGGGCTAAAAACCTAACTGCGCTCCAGGAGAACATAAACAAGGATATTCAGAATCTAGGCCTGGTGAACGCTCAGGTTCGACTAAGCTTAAATGAAATCGCAGAGCTCAACGAATTCGGCTTATCAGACTTTACGCTTGAGTTTGCATCAAATAAAGGATCTCAATTTCAACCAGCGCACAAAGTAGCCTCAGGTGGAGAATTGTCCAGATTAATGTTGGTGCTGAAGTCGTATCTGGCACGAAATCGCAATTTGCCTTGCATCATATTTGACGAGATTGATACTGGGGTCTCGGGTGAAATTGCACTCAAAATGGCTGATGTTATGGTGAACCTGGCTAAAGACATGCAGGTAATTGCAATTACCCATTTACCTCAAATCGCCTCGAAAGGAAATGCACACTTCTACGTCTACAAGGAAAGTGATGATGAGACCACTGGAACCTATATACGCCAGTTAAATGACACAGACCGTATTCTGGAACTTGCTAAAATGTTAAGTGGCGACAAGCCAACGGAAGGTGCGATTGCAAATGCAAAAGAACTTTTGAATTAGGTTGTTCTACACGTTGAACTTTTGGTAAAGTTCTCTCACATCCATGGTCTCCGGTAAACCTGCCACCTGACCGTCGCCTAATTCCATAATCATCCATGAACCGTCCACTTTTTGAGCAATGTCCATGGTGAAAAAATTACTCTGTATAGTCCTGCCCACACCACGGAATATGTCCAGTTCAGGCTGTTGGGTGCCATAATCGCCTTCATTCCAGTAGTTGAGAACAGCGGCGAGTTCATTGAAGTAGAAGAATAAACGGTATTCCTTCGTAAGGGGCATGCCACTTTTTGAATGCGTTGCTAAATACGTCAATTCTTCAAACCTGCGGAGTACAATACCTTCATTTAAATAACTTCCTCTAAGTTCTAGAAATCGACTAATAATCTTCATAGCGTGTGATTTATCTGATGCACTTGGAATGTAGCACGCTTCATCCCAGTTGTGCTTCTCCGACTTTACGAAGTCTTTAACAATAAGAGGGCCTGTTTCAAAGGTGTCCAACAGATCATTGATCGAATTACTATCCAGAGATGTGCACCATGAGCTTTGAGGTGTGTAGGATTTAATCAGGTCATACGATTTGGGTAAGTAGTGACAGTGTTGATATTGTTGAGGTGTATTAATGAGCTGGATGTTTTTACGAAGTAATGCATCATACAATGATGCGTATTGTGAAGGTCGTAGCATCCAGCCTCGATATACCGCAGTCTGCAACGCATCTGCATTGGGAATAAACCGTGTAGCTCTGGTTGGGGCCCCCTCAGTAAGCAACTCATAGCTAAATACATGTGTGTCAAAACCGAGATCCTGGGCAATACGTTTTTCATATGCATAATCAGGATCGATGGTTTTGTGATCGAGTGCGTTGTCGCAATAGATAAACATTATGGTGAATAAAGCATTGGTACAAAGTTAGGTTTAAACCGAGTCAATCGCGTTTGGTCTCCTGGTCGAGTAAGCTCAACAAAGCCGGAAACCTGTATTCCCCGGCCATCGATACAATCTGTCTTGCAGCAGTCTCTACATCGATTCCAGCACTTGTTATAAACAACGGATTGACACTGTTTCCGCGCAATATGGCGCGCACATCCGGGTTATTTCCGGCATAAGAACTTTTAGCCACCCCGATTACCGGTACTTTCTGCTCGAGTGCATTATAGAGGTGTTGACCAAGACCAGGTTTACCTACGGCGCCAAGGGTTACATACCCATCGATTACAATACATTTAATCGGCACCGTAACCTGATCAATTACCGCTAGCAGACAAGGGAGTTCACGTTTGTAGAATTCCCCAGGTATATAATCCTCCACCTCGGTAATGAGGGTTGTGAAGACTTCAGTCGCATCTTCATCGGTCCATGTGTCAAATACTACCCCAACGGCTTTCGCAACGTCATCCCGGTAATGAACGTCCAATGCTAAAATCATGACTTCTTTCGATACAACATGAACGCCATAAGCATACCTGCAGACAAAATCAATACAGGTACTAACCACGTGCCTATACCCGAAACCAGCCCATAAGCAACACGAAGACCATTTAGACTAATGTACGACATTAAGACAATTAACGATAGCCCGATTGCACGCAAGGCTCTTGCCATTCGCGTGTATGCACTTCGAGCATTTTCGGTAGTGATTTCGTAGGGATAATTCAACCAGTGTGGTTTACTAGCCAACCAATAGACAAACCAACTCAACGTAATATTAATCACTAATGGCAGCCACACAGCTGTCTTTTCTCCCCATGAATCTGGCTCACCTTTGGCATTAAAATGCATTGGTATACGTGTGGGTAGGTCAGGGTAATAATAAATAACAATCAACAAATTGATGATGACAATGGCTGTGCCAACTCCAATCAACAGCCAGTCAATCCAGGTTTTTTCCAACCGTAATTCAGGTCTTGAATTAATGTTTTGCATGGTTTTTTACGCTATTGGGGATTTCTACACCTTCCTTTAATACGGAGTCTGCTACCGGTGTTTGATATTGATGGGAGAGGGGAAGTATACCTGCCCAGATATCGAGGGCATAGTCCGCTTTATCGTCTGAAGGATCGCCTGCACGAACCTTGGCTGAGGCCTGGTCAATTTCAACCTCAATCACTTTTGTTGCCTTGAGTTCCTTCGCACTCGGCGCGCGAACTTCTTCCCATCGGCCCGGTAACATATGGTCAGAAATCACCTTTA
>DIYD01000202.1 GCA_002428905.1 Bacteroidetes bacterium UBA6063
ATGTGCTTGGTTATTTTCAATCCTTAACCGTTTCTCCGTTGTAAGCAGTAATTCCTCCGGTAAGGTTATACACCTGTGTGAAACCTTGTTGAATCATGTAATTTGAGGCCTGGCCACTTCGGCCGCCGCTTCTGCAATACATTACATACGTCTTTGATTTGTCTAACGCGTTGACTTCCTGTTCGAAATTTGTACCGTTAAAATCAATAAACTTATCGGCGCCTTTGATGTAACCTTCGGCAATTTCACCTGGAGTTCGTACGTCAATTACAATGACATCATCCTGGTCAATCATGCCGGGCAGCTTGTCCTGGCTAAGTTCAATGACGGCGGGTGTCTGATTACCGTCAGTGTTCTGACTGGTTGACTGCGAGCAAGCGCAGAAAGTAAATAGGGTTGCAAAAGCGATGAGCGTTTTCATACAAGTACAATTTTTCACCACGAAATTAGCAATGAAAATTCAGACCATTCAATCAAACGATCTTATATCAGAATTGAATTTACTGATATTCGGCAGGAATTAGTTTCGGGCTTTTAGGATACCGTCTTCGTATCGGCTTCGGTTCGATGGGTCCATCTTAGCAAGCAATTCAACCACTTTGTTTTTTTGTGTTGGTGTTGCCTGACTAAAAACCTGGATCAATTCTTCGGTTTTGGCGTTGAAGAACAACTTTAACATAAAGGCATTAGGCAGTGCATCAAATACCTGTTTTAGGTTCTTAACGCTTTGGTAAATCTCACCACGACCGCCATCAATATCGGTAGACATCACGTCTAATCCCTTGATGTGATATTGGTATAGCGCGGTACGTAAAGGCTTAAAACGTGGATCTAATAAGTTGTCGATAAGAAAGTATCGATTTCTACTTCCGTTCCCGGCTGCAGACTGCCAACCACCACTCTGGCCCGTACCAATATTGGCTACGTCTCGAATATTCAATGCCTTGCGGAAATAGGGGTCGCCGCCATTCAACTGGTACGTATCGAAATCAAGACCAATGATGATGTTAGCGTAGAACGCCAGAACACTTGTAAGGTTGTTTGTGTACGAATTCTCCTGATATTCCAAACTCTGGAACTGTGCATATTGGAAGTCCACCTGGTTGTCTACATACGTAAATACTGTAGTGTTGTACGAGCTGTTGTATACCGTGCGGCTACTCTGGATGTTTATATTAGCTTGAAACTGATCGATTTTGAAATTAGTGATTTCAAAGATGATATTGCAATCAATTTTTTCGTTTGGAGCAACTTCGCCATCCACCCATTTCCGATTGTTCATGAATTGAATGATTGAGTTCTTCAGATCATCGAAGATTTGCTTATTCGTTACCTGAACCTGATTGGTGATTACGTCAACCGTGCAGTTCAAATCTTGTGCAGATGTGTGCACCGAGATACCCAAAACGATGGTTAAAGCGATTAATAGTCTTTTCATGCGTTTAGTACCTCTTTCAGTTTTTCAACAATATCCATTGCCACTTTTTCCTTACTCTTCAAATCAAAAGTACGAATTTCATCATACTTGTCAATAAGCGTAACTTTGTTGGTATCATGACCAAAACCGGCTCCTGAATCTTGTAGTGAGTTGAGTACGATAAAGTCCAGTTTCTTACGCTTTAGTTTGTCTTTGGCATGCTCAAGCTCGTTGTTGGTTTCCAATGCAAATCCTACAAGAATCTGATTGTCTGACTTAAGTGCGCCTAGTTCTTTTAGTGTGTCTGGTGTTTTAACGAGCTCAATATCCATCGTATTGGCCGTCTTTTTAATCTTTTTGTCAGATTTGGACGCTGGAGTGAAGTCGGCAACTGCTGCGCTTAGAACAGCGGCGTCACACGAAGGGAATACAGAAGTACACGCCTTGAACATGTCGTTTGCAGTTTCAACCCGCGTTACACGAATGTTCTTGTGAAAGTTAAATGGGGTGGTTGTAGGACCAAGTATCAATTCAACTTCACCACCTTGTGTAGCAATGGTGTTTGCAATGGCAACACCCATTTTGCCTGTACTTCGGTTGCCAATGAAACGAACCGGATCAATAGGTTCATGCGTTGGACCGGCATTTACCAGAAACTTCCTGCCTGCCAGGGGAAGATCTTTATTTAGATGTTTAGTTATAAACGAAACAATGTTTTCAGGTTCTGCCATTCGGCCTTTCCCTACCAGACCACTTGCAAGCTCACCTTCCTCAAACGGAATAATCTGAACCCCATCAGATGCTAACTGGCTTAGATTTCGATGGAGTGTAGGGTGGTCAGCCATATCCAGATCCATTGCAGGTGCTACAAATACAGGTGATTTCGCCGAAAGGTAACAGGCAAGCAACAGATTGTCGCACTGGCCATGTACCATTTTAGCAAGAGTGTTGCTCGTGGCAGGAGCAATCAAAACAAGGTCAGCCCATAACGCAAGATCTACGTGGTTCGACCATGAACCTGTTTTGGCATCAAAGAATTCCGAATAAACGTCATTTTTCGATAGGGTAGACAGTGTTAATGGGCCAATAAACGACCGGGCCGAAGGTGTCATAACCACCTTGACTTCGGCGTTTGCTTTCACCAACTGTCGTACAAGTAGAGCAGATTTGTATGCGGCGATTCCGCCCGTAATGCCTAGAAGAATCTTCTTCTTATTCAGCATTATCTGCTGGGTTTCTGAAGTATACCTGACCGTTCAGAAACTCTTCGGTAGCCATTAGTGTGGGCTTTGGTAAAGACTCGTAGTACTTTGAAATTTCGATTTGCTCTCTGTTTTCAAAGATTTCCTCCAAATTGTCCGTCTCTGAAGCAAACTCGTCCAATTTCGCATTTAACTCTTCCTTCAACTGGCTTGAAAGTTGGTTTGCACGCTTGCCAATGATTACTACAGACTCGTATAAGTTTCCGGTAGGAGCATCTAATTGACGTGTGTCTCTCGAAATTGTACTGTTCGGTGCATCGATGTGTTTATTCATGCTTCAAATCTATTAATTGTTAGAAGTATCGTATTCTGTTTTGTTCAACTCCTTTATTGCCGAGTTGCAGGCATCTATAAGCTCATCTACTTCTTTGGTGTAAACCGAAGAAGGATAGTCATTTTTAAAATTGTTGGCTTCCTCTATGCTTTGGGCGTAACGTTCTGCCTGAAACTTAAGTACGCTTTGTTTCGCATAAAGATAAGCTGATTTTACCATCATAAACTCTACCTCTTCTTTATTCGGTAAATCTGGGTAATCAATTGCGGCATTCTTAAAAGAGGTATATGCCGATAAATAATTGCCCATGCGGTAATACAACATGGCATTGTTGTAGGCCTTGTCATGCAGTTTTGTTCGAAGCTCATCAATCAGTTCATTCCCTTTTTCAACCAGTTCACTTTGAGGGTACCGGTTAATAAAAAGCTGAATAGATTCAATGGCACTTTTGGTATTGGTCTGATCCAGTTCACTTGCAAGTGTTTTCTGAAACGCACAGCGTGCAACCATAAATGCCGCTTGCTCCACATATTTGCTTCGCGGATAAGTCTCTGTAAAATTCTGAAAGTGATAACCAGCGAGAACATAGTCGTTCATACCGAAATGAGAATAAGCGTACAAGAAGTACACCTCTTCGGCATTCCCTCCACGATTAAATTTGCCAATAAGTTGATCCAACAGAATCTGCGCACGTGCGTAATCCCCTTTGTTGTAATACTTTCGAGCGGCATCCAGTTTTTCTTCGTGGCTTCCTTTTTTAAGTACTTTTTGGTATTCGCACCCGGTAAAAGTCAGCATCCCTGCCAGGATAAATATGATCAGGCGTATTCTCATTTAGAAAAGTCTGCAAAGTTAATTGTTTATTTTAGCTAATACAATTAATAATACGGCAGAATAACTGGGATGTTACATGAAATCAGAGCTTTTGATCTGATTTCTTCTCTTCGAGCCAAAATCGTCATCCATCCATGGTAGTAATGTCTTGATTTCATTGGGCTTAAGACCTTTGAATTCTTTGTTTGCATTGCAATGTCAAATGAATTCAATTTATGTACCTTTGCCGAAATTTTTTGATTAAATAAATGGATCTTTTTGAAAAGTTAACATCTAACATGGGGCCTCTTGCGCTGCACGCAGATGAGGCAAAAGGGTATTACACCTTCCCTAAGCTAGAAGGAGAGATTGCTCCTCGAATGATGTTTAATGGTAAAGAACGTCTAACCTGGAGTTTAAATAACTATCTGGGGTTAGCGAATCACCCGGAAGTTAGAAAGGCAGATGCAGATGCGGCAGCTCAGTACGGCCTTGCATACCCAATGGGTGCTCGTATGATGTCGGGAAACAGTAACAACCACGAAGTGCTTGAGTCTAAACTTAGTGCATTCGTTCAGAAGGAAGACACGATGTTGTTGAACTTCGGTTATCAGGGTGTACTTTCCATCATTGACGCTGTCGTAGATCGTCATGATGTTATTGTATACGATGCAGAATCACATGCGTGTATTATCGACGGTGTTCGTTTACACCAAGGTAAGCGTTTTGTGTATGCACACAACGACATGGAAAATCTTGAAAAGCAATTGACCCGTGCTACGAAATTAGTAGAGAAGACGGGTGGTGCTATTTTGGTTATCACAGAAGGTGTATTCGGCATGTCTGGAAACCAGGGAGATCTTCGCGGAGTAATTCAATTGAAAGAGAAATTCGATTTCCGATTATTTGTGGACGATGCACATGGTTTTGGTACACTGGGTGCAACGGGCGCAGGTGCCGGTGAAGAACAAGGTGTTCAGGATCAAATCGATCTTTACTTCTCTACATTTGCCAAGTCAATGGCGAGTATTGGGGCTTTTGTAAGCGGTGATAAGAAGATCATCGATTACCTGCGATACAATACACGTTCTCAGATTTTTGCAAAATCATTACCAATGCCTTTGGTGATTGGTGCGTTGAAACGTTTGGAATTGTTGAGAACCAAGCCTGAAATCAAAGGCAACCTTTGGAAAGTGGTTAATGCACTGCAAGGTGGCTTAAAACGCGAAGGATTCAACATCGGCACAACCAAGTCTTGTGTAACTCCGGTTATCCTAAACGGTACGGTGGATGAAGCATTACACCTGATTCACGATTTGCGAGAGAATTACGGCATATTCTGCTCAATTGTAGTTTATCCAGTTGTACCTAAAGGTGTGATTATGTTGCGCCTGATTCCAACAGCGGCACATACGTTGTCGGATGTGGAGGAAACGATCAAGGCATTTAGTGCGATTAAAGATAAATTGGCCAAAGGTGAATACCAAAAACACGAGGTAGCCGATTTGTCATTAATGAAGTAAAACACAACAATTAAAATACGAGCCGGTCCTAAACCAATTAGGACCGGCTTTTTTGTGTCACAGATTTTCTATCTTTGACCTACCATGAAAAAACTTCTTAACCTAACAATCGCTGAGCAGCGGAGCCTGCTCTTCCTGTTTCTATTGATCATAACAACTGCTGTTTGGCGGTACTGGCCCGTGCCCCATAAGCCCATTACCATTGAGGTGTTCGCTGCAGTTCCTGTTGCCACACATGCACTGCCGGATAGCAATATACGAGAGCATCGTTCGGCCTCAGAAACTGACCAACTGGGATGGAACTTAACCTTGTTTGACATCAATTATGCCACAGCCAAACAACTCCGATCAATGGGATTTCCCAACGACTTTATTGCGCAGTGGTTTCGCAATAAAAATGAAGTGGGTTTTGTTACCTCATTCCAGCAGTTCTGCGGTTTAGACATGCTCACAGAACATCAGTTGCACGTTGTTCAACCGTATCTTGATTTTAGTCGGTATGAACAGCAGAATAATAAGCCTGTGAAGCCATCAAAAGTGGATTTAAACGCAGCTAATGCAGAGGATTTTCAACAACTTAAAGGTATAGGTCCGGTGCTCTCTAAACGAATTGTTGAATACCGTGAGAAGCTGGGAGGCTATGTACGAAAGGAGCAGTTGGTGGAAGTATATGGAATTCACGACAGCGTGTTTTTGATGATTGAAGACCAGTTGGAGCTATCGATGGATGTTCGAAGGGTTAGTTTAAATCAATCGGATGTCAAACGGCTTTATACGCATCCGTACATCGACTATAAACGAGCGCAAGCCATTGTGCGGTACCGTGACCAACATGGTGCATATACAAGTACCGATGATTTGTTCAATATCGTGCTTATTGATTCTGCGTGGATGAATAAACTGAGCCCTTATTTATCACTTTAAGGCTTGTACGCCGAGATACGCAAAATCTCATCGTAATTGGTGTCATTCAGCAGATCTTCCAAGGTCACATCCGATTGTTTGTCCATATAGGCACGTACGATTTGCCAACCGGCCCATACGCCAATTTTGGCTGGTGAATCCTGAGGAACGTTATTGCCTTTTGAAAATGGCCCATCGGATACTACACCGGCATAGGTTCGGTGCTCTGTGCTATATAGTAACTCTTCATCGATCAAATGTTGCCAGATCTGAACTTCATTTTGGTTACACCATTCAATTTGTCCCTGCTTGTATCCGATCTTGAGGGAATCGGCCAGGTCTGGCATGAGACGATCAAGGGTATACAAAATCTTGCCCTGGTGAATAATTTCAGCGAGCAAGCGGTGATCGTTATCCATACGTGTGTAATCGCTTTCCACCCATGCTCTAACCGCGTTAGGTACAATATAATCCGGACGAAGTCGGCGGATAAAGAAATTCGGAAATTGCAATTGTGGGGTTTGGTATGGCATGAAGTCCGCACCCAAATACATGTCAAGGCAGATGGCCATCGCAGAATCTAAGGTCACATTCTGTGCGCGAAATGGGGTAATAATGCTGTACATTTTGGGTATGGTCTTGTCTGGAAAGTAATGATGGTAATACGTGAATGCACTGCTCAGGCCTTCTTCGATCTGACCTAAATCGGGGAATACCGAATCAACCGTTTTGTACAAATGTTGAATGTCTGGGTTTTGAACATATGCGATGTACCCCTGAGCACTTTCTTCGGGTGTGGCATAACCTTCACGGGTTTCCGAAACCATTATTCTGGATTTGTATACATCAATTAAATTTGAATCTAAAGCGCTCAGGTTTTGGTAATCTTCTGTGTTAGCAACAGAAAACAAATCAGATTCGAGTCGTACGATTTCTATGTCGATGCGTTCATCACTTAAATCTAAACGGTGCTTGTTGCTGTCTTTACAGCTGTAGAGTTGCGTAATACATGCAAAAACTACGATTAGAAATAACCCTTTAATTCTGGTTTTTTTTATCATTTTTGTCGTACCAATTGAATTGCAAAAGTATGAAGTTGAAAAGAATAGCCGTAGCAATGTTATTGACCACTATGACATTGTTTTCTAGTAAAGCAAACGCTCAGGATCAACGTTTTCGCATAGGACTCAAATTTTCGGGTAATATGTCCTGGTTTGCCCCGGTAAGCCGAAACATTGATCGGGTTGGAACATCCGGAGGATATAGCTATGGTTTAATGGGGGACTACAATTTCCAGAAATACTATGCATTGAGTGCAGAGTTGTTGTTCACCGACTTAGCTGGTAGCATCGTGCATACCGATCGACTTCAATACACCGATTCTGCTTTGGGGGCAACAAGTCATTCCAATGTTCAGTATGATTACAAGATGAAATATATTCAGATTCCAATATCCATCAAATTTAAAACGAAGGAGTTTGGGTATTGGACCTACTGGGCCCAATTTGGATTGGCACCAGCATTTCTGACCCAGGCGACTGCAGATATTTCAGGGAATACCGTACCGTTTGAAGATCCGACCGATATTCGGGTGAATCGGAAAGAAAACAACGAATTTCATTACGATAACTTCAACGATAAGATTTTCCTAATGCGCATGCCGCTAATCATGGGTGCCGGTATTGAATACAGCATTGCGGGCAATACTTCGCTTTATGCTGGATTGCGCATGGATAATGATTTCCTGAACGCTTTTGTAGCAGACGATTTTACACAGGCACGAATCAATTATGCCAGTCTGAACGTAGGCGTATTCTTTTAAGAAAAGGAAAGACTATTCGATGAAAATTGTAATCGCTCAGCTGAACTATACCATTGGAGATTTAGAGGGTAATGTGCAAAAAATGATCGAGCACATTCAACGAGCTGAGCAAGATGGGGCTGACCTGGTTGTGTTTTCCGAGCTCAGTATTTGTGGCTATATCCCCAAAGATATGCTCAACTATGACAGCTTTGTAAATCGATGCAAAGATGCAGTTGAGGCGTTGATGAAACACACTTCAAATCTTGGCGTTATTGTTGGCGTACCAACGTACAACAAGGCAGAATATGGAAAAAGGCTGTTCAACTCGGCGCAGTTGCTGTACAAAAATGAGATCAAGGCAACGGTTCATAAGACCTTGCTTCCGACGTACGATATCTTCGATGAATATCGCTATTTTGAGCCAAATACTTCATTTGAACTGGTTGAATTTCAGGGCGTTAAAATAGCTCTGACGATTTGTGAAGATTTGTGGAATCTGGATCAGCCGATACTATACAAAACAACTCCGATGGATGAGCTTGTCAAGCTTAATCCGGACATCATGATCAATATATCGGGTTCACCCTACAGCTACAATCACGTGGAAGAGCGCAAAAACCGAATGGTAAACAATGCAAAGAACTATCGGCTGCCATTGGTATATGTAAATCAAATTGGAGCGCACACCGATATCTTATTTGATGGCGGATCAATGTTTATTGATGCCCAGGGTGAGATAGCGGAAGAACTTGAATATTTTAAGGAGGACTATCGCTTTATCGACTGGAAAGTGGGTGAGGCATATCCAGACAACAGCCTGGATTACAAGGATGAAGACATTGAATTGATCCACGATGCACTGGTGATGGGCATTCGGGATTATTTTACTAAAATGGGCTTCAAAAAAGCCTTGCTGGGTTCCTCAGGCGGAATTGATTCTGCCGTAATAAATGCACTGGCAGTAGAGGCACTTGGAGCGGAGAATGTAACGGCCGTATTGTTGCCTTCAAAATACTCGAGTGAAGGTTCGGTTGTAGACGCGGAGCAGTTGGCAAAGAATCTGGACTGCCCGTATAAAATCGTGTCGATCAAAGACATGGTCGATACGGTGGAACGAACGCTTGCACCTGAATTCGAGGGGCTGGAAGCAGACGTTACCGAGGAAAACATTCAGGCACGGAGTCGCGGTTTATTGCTTATGGCGATGAGCAATAAATTCGGATCAATAGTGTTGAATACCAGCAATAAGAGCGAGACAGCTGTTGGTTATGCAACCCTTTACGGGGATATGTGCGGTGGCTTGTCTGCTATTGGAGACCTGTACAAAATGCAGGTATACGAAATGGCACGTTACATTAATCGCGACAGAGAAATCATCCCGGAAGCAATAATCAACAAAGCTCCTTCTGCTGAGCTTCGCTTCGATCAGAAAGACAGCGACTCCCTGCCACCTTATGAGTTGCTGGATCAGATCTTATTTCAATACATTGAAAAGCAAAAAGGCTGGCAGGAAATTGTTGCGTTAGGTTTTGAAGAAGCGATTGTGCGAAAGATCGTTAAACTCGTTGACCGAAACGAATACAAACGATTCCAGGCAGCACCAATACTTCGCATCTCAAATCTGGCGTTTGGAATTGGACGTCAGATGCCGTTGGTCGCACATTTTAACAACTAGGTGTCGCATGAAAATTCAAAACGACTTTTTCGAAGTTGAGATAAAACCCTTTGGGGCGGAGCTGTGCAGTGTGCGTTCACTTAAAAACGAACGTGAGTTTATCTGGCAGGGCGATCCTCAAATATGGGCCAGGCACGCACCGCTGTTGTTCCCGATTGTGGGGCGTTTGGTGAATCACGAGTATAAACTTGGTGATGAAGTGTATCGGCTAAACCAGCATGGTTTTGCCCGTGATATGGAGTTTGCAGTAATCAGGTGGAACACGTCAGAAACTGCTTTTTCCCTGAAGTCGGGTTTGAAAACATATGAGGCCTATCCATTTGAATTTGATTTTCAGGTTGGCTATAGATTAGAGGGTAATACCCTGCATCAGGACTTCACAGTGATTAACCAGGACGATGAAGCACTGCCGTTCAGTTTAGGTGCACATCCAGCGTTTAACGTCACAAATATTGCTCAGGCTTCTATTGAATTTGAATGTGAGGAAACAATGGGATCGGATACCGTGGTTGAAGGGATACGAACAGGGGAGATGCGACACGTAGTGGAAGGAAACATGCTTCTACTCACTAAAAATGTATTTGATCGGGATGCGTTGATCTATTCTAATCTGAATTCAAATCATGTTGTTTTAAAAGAAGGTGGTTCTGATTTAGTCAAGGTGACGTTTACAAACTTCCCGTATCTGGGTATTTGGTCAAAGCCTGAAGCAAATTACGTGTGTATTGAACCATGGTATGGCATTGCGGATAAACAGGGCCACGATCAAAACATATGGACGAAAGAAGGCGTTTTAAGACTCGAGCCGGGGCAGAAGTTTGCCTGTAGCTTTGCTATGACGTTTTTCGACTAGCCAACAATCTTTCCAATACTTTCTCCAAAACCAACGCGTACAGAATCGTTTTCGCAGAAGGCGCGCATGGTAATCGTATCACCATCCAGGATAAACTTACGTGTTTCTCCATCGTTTAAAGCGATGTCTTTTTTACCGCCCCAACACAATTCCAGCATACTTCCATAGCTGTTTTCGTCCTTGCCACTGATTGTACCGCTGGCCATCATATCGCCTACATTAATGTTACAACCATTAACCGTATGGTGGGCAAGCTGCTGCGCCATGTTCCAGTACATGTATTTGAAGTTGCTCTTACAGATTGTTGCGGCTGACTTGCCTTCTGGTGTAAGGTCAACTTCCAGATTAATATCGAAGTTTTTATCTCCTTCGTACTTAAGATAAGGCAGTACCTCTGGGTCTTGCTTTACACTTTCGCAACGGAAAGGTTCAAGTGCTTCCATAGTCACAATCCATGGAGAAATTGTAGAAGCAAAATTCTTGGCAAGAAATGGGCCTAATGGAACATATTCCCATTTCTGAATGTCGCGTGCACTCCAATCATTGAATACGGTCATGCCGAAGATGTGGTCTTCTGCATCTGTTGTAGAAACCTGGTCGCCAAGTTCGGTAGACTTGCCAACAACAAATGCCATTTCCAATTCAAAGTCAAGTCGTTTCGTAGGACCATACACCGGAGCAGTTGCATCGGGCGGAAGTGTTTGACCTGAGGGGCGCTTAATGTCGGTGCCACTTACAACAATTGAACTTGCTCTACCGTGGTATCCTACCGGAATGTGTCTCCAATTGGGAAGTAATGCATTGGCTGGGTCGCGGAACATTTTACCTACGTTCGTAGCGTGTTCAATACTGCTGTAAAAGTCGGTGTAGTCACCAATGTGAAGAGGGAGCAGCATTTTTGCGCCTTCCTGGGGTGTGAGTAATGCTTCCCGGTTTGCATATATTGCAGAGTTCTCGTCGCAAAGTGCGTTTTGAATAAAAGCTCTGAAAGCCGACCAGCTGGCTTTGCCGGTTGAGATAAAGTCGTTCAGAATCTCCGATTGAAAAACCGATGTATCGATGTTCAGTCCATCAAAAATCCCTAACGCAGCGGCTTTTCGCAGGTTCAGAATGTCGTCGCCAATGGCCATGCAAATAGACGGTGTGTCACCGTCCATAAATACACCATACGGTAAGTTGTGAATTGAAAAATCGTGTAAATCTGAAACGTTCAACCAGTTTTTCATAAAGCTGTTATTTGAGGCCACGAAATTAAACATTATCGCCATTCTGATCCTATATTCGCCGCCGAAATGTACAGTGTTTTAAAGAACTTCCTTTTTCGATTAGATGCCGAGAAAGCGCACCACCTAACCACAGGTATTTTACGTTTTTTAAACAGCTTTAGACTGCTGGGTTTAGTGAAACGCCTTATGGTGGGTAAGGTGGTAAATGCCCCTCAAGACATCATGGGACTTACATTTCAGAATAAGCTGGGATTAGCCGCAGGTTTTGACAAAAATGCGGAGTACCTTGAAGAAATGGAGAAACTTGGCTTTGGTTACGTAGAGATCGGAACGGTAACCCCTAAGGCACAGGATGGTAACCCAAAACCCCGGTTGTTTCGTCTTCCAGAAGACACCGCTTTGATAAACCGTATGGGTTTTAATAATGGGGGAGTAGACGCTGCCTCAAAACGGATACAGGCTTACCGAGACGTAAATCCCAGGACCAGGCTGATTATTGGCGGGAATATTGGTAAGAATAAGGTAA
>DIYD01000301.1:0-6238 GCA_002428905.1 Bacteroidetes bacterium UBA6063
CCGGGTTTGCTCCATGGACGACCCTGTCGGGTACTTCAGACAAGATTGAGGCATTAAATCTAAAAGCAAAGACGTATTTCAGAACACAGGTGAAGAGTGGGGTGTGTGCAGTACAATATTCGAACGTTAAGTCGGTAGATATGCATAGCTTAAGTGTTGCGGGGACTATTAAAGAGAATATCAAGCTATGTGAGGGAACGAATTATGGTAGCTTAAAGGTTCAGGGGTATAATGGTCAGGTTGAAAAGTGGATTTATGCTTCAGACCCGAACGGTCCATGGACCGAGGAGTCGGGCTCGAGCGATCGATTTGAAGTGCAAAATGTGAACACCAATGTTTATGCTAAGGCTATTGTCGTAAATGGCGTTTGTAAAGCAGACACTTCTGCAACCGGAATTGTAGATGTATCAAAATATTCAAAGTCGGGCGACGTATATGGCAATAATCAATTGTGCGACGCGGTTAACGCAGGATCGGTTGAGGTAAAGAACCATCAGGGCGATGTGCTTTTTTGGGAGTACTCAGAAAACAACGGAGCAAATTGGACCAAAATAGTGACAGACGCCTCGAAATATGACTATACCAATATTTCAACAACCACGGTCTTTAGAGCTACGATTCAAAATGGTGTGTGTCCGCAGGTGCAAACACAATTGGTCACTATAGAAAAAGCGGAACCGTCGAAAGCCGGTGTACTAACCGCCAATCAGAATCTTGTGTGTGAAAACGATAATGAAATCGTTGTTTCTGTTGCTCAACACATCGGGGAGGCCATAGTCTGGCAGAAAAAGGAAGCGGACGCCTGGTCTAATATCATCGGTAGTTCGAACTCGGTTAAGCAGATAAACATTGCTGAGCGCACAACGTATCGGACCCTTGTAAAAAATGAATTCTGCACGGCGGATACTTCCGAACAGATTACCGTTGACGTAAGCCTACGCAGCAAGGCAGGTCTGATCACAGGAGATGAGTTTGCCTGCAAGAACATCGGAACGAATGACTTAGTGCTACAGAATTACCTTGGAGATGTGTCCAACTGGGAAATGGCAGAAGGCTTAAATGGCCCATGGACTCCAATAGCGAACACAGAGCCGTTCACGACACTCGATAATTCAGGAAAGACAACGTACTATAGAGCTTTGGTGCAAAATGGGGCTTGCCCGGCTGAACCAAGTTCGGCATTCAAACACACGGTTTATGAGCCCAGTTTGCCCGGCAAGATTACGGGTACCGACAAAGTTTGCGAAGTGAATAATACTGGAATCCTTGAATTGAAAAACTACAAGGGTGAGGTATTGGACTGGGAAAAGGAAGAGGGTGACGGCCAATGGAAATCGATCAATTTCCAGGGGGATTTATACTGGTTCGAGAAACTCGATAAAACCACCGCTTATCGCGCTCGTGTTCAGAATGGTACGTGCGACGAAGTAATTACGGACATAATTACGGTAGCTGTGCATCCGAACCCAATTCCTGACTACATAACCAGGGATATGTGTGAGGATCACATAACCACAGTAACGGACAACTCAACGGTTACACGAGGCAGTGTAGATGCCATTCGTTGGGAAGTATCGGACGGATTTACTTCCAATGAAGCAAGCTTCCAGAAAGAATTTACGTTACCAGGTCGTTACCTACTTCAACATACAGTTATAAGTGACCAGGGGTGTGTGACGGAATCAAATACAGAACTGGTTATTGGAGAAACTCCACAGACCTTATTTAGAGTGCTAAACGGTATTACTCAAACTACAGGCTGTTTGGGAACAACGGTAAGTTTCGAGGAGCTCACAGCATTCTCGGATAAAAGAAGTCTCGATTACTTCTGGGATTTTGGTAATAATACAACATCCACCCTGGCTTCTCCGACGGTAGTTTACGAAAAACCAGGTACATACACCATTCAGTTAACTACCGAAGCACGAGACAAATGCAGCAATACATATTCGTTCGATTATCAGGTGTTGGAAGAGGTTAAGCCTATCGCTGGAGAGGACCTCACTGCAAGCTTGGGGATTGGTACACAACTGAATGCGAAAGGAAGTGTCTCTTACCGATGGTCTCCAGCCGACAAATTGTCTGATCCGGAAATACCGAACCCAATAGCAACGGTAACCGAATCAACCTTGTTTGTGGTTACGGGTACCGATTATTATGGATGTGAAAGTAAAGACTCGGTATGGTTGTTTGTAGAGAACGATTATACAGTGATACCGAACAACGTGATTACGCCAGACGGGAATAATCAAAACGATGTTTGGGTGATTCAAAATCTAGAAAATTATCCCAACAACAATGTTTCGGTATTTGACCGATGGGGTAGAGAGGTTTTCCAAACCAAGGGGTATAAAAACAATTGGGGAGCAACCAACACCAGTGGGGGATTATTACTTGATGGTACATACTACTATGTGCTTGAATTCCCGGAAATAGGAAAGGTCATGAAGGGAGCAATTACCGTAGTTAGAAACAAATAAGAGACGCACGATGAAACGATTACTTAGTACACTAACAGTTATTGGATTTATGGTATCGGCATATGCACAGCAAGTGCCATTGGTAAACCATAGTTACGTAAATCCTTATTTGGCAAACCCGGCTTATGCAGGTAACAATGGAACAAACTTGTTTTTACTCAACCGCTTGCAATGGGTGGATGTTGAAGGTGCACCAGAAACCTTTTTGGCTACTATCGACGGTAAAGTCGGCAATACCAATCTTGGATATGGTTTAATGCTCATGAATGATGTGTCGAACATCATTGGTAAAACGGGTGTTTTTGGAACCTATGCGTATCATCTCGGATTGAACGATAACGCGCACCTCTCGTTTGGTCTGTCGGTTGGTTTCGAACAGAATACCTTATTATTTGACCGAATCAATGCCACGGATCCGGTGGAGATTGCCCTGATTAATAATATTGAGAGTCAGTCGAATTTTGACGCAAATGCAGGACTCGCGTTTACGTCATCGGCTTTCACAATAGGTATTTCTTCTTACCAGCTTTTTGCAAACCGCAATACGTTTAGTGATGAGCGCAATAGCGCTGACTATGTCTATTCCTTTATGCGTCATTACGCCTTAAACGCCCGTTACCGGGTTGTGCTAGAGGAAGATAAGGTCTATCTCGATCCGAACATGTTGGTTCGGTATGCACAGGGTACGCAACCTCAGGTAGACGCTGGTATTCAGCTGAATTTCGCTAACCGAGCCTGGTTAGGCGGTGGTTTCCGCACAAATTACGGAGCACAGTTTATGGCAGGAGGTGTTTTAGGTGGTAAGCTTTTAGGCAGTTATTCTTACGGTAGAAGTGTAGGGCCAATTGAACGATTGAGCTCTAATTCACACGAATTTACTATTGGTTATTTGTTCAATGGAACGGATAACGCAAAGGACAGTGATAAGGACGGTGTAGTAGATGCATTGGATAAAGAACCGAATACGCCGGAAGGTTGCGAAGTGGATGCCAATGGCGTTGGCCTGGATGCGGATTTTGACCGAGTTCCGAATTGCATAGATCAGGAGTTAAACACACCTTATGGTGCGCCTGTAGATGCCAATGGTGTAGCCTTGGACGACGATCAGGATGGTGTAATCAATTTGTATGACCGTGAGCCAGGCACGCCAAAAGGGTGTCCTGTAGACAAACTTGGTGTGTCCATGGACGAGGATTTAGACGGTGTGTCAGATTGTGTAGACCAGGAATTGAATACACCACTCGGTGCAAAAGTGGATCGTTTTGGTGTTGCACTGGATAGCGATAAAGATGGCGTTGCCGATTTATATGATCGCGAACCGGGTACGCCCATGGGTTGTAATGTAGACAAACATGGCGTAGCGCTGGATACAGACAAAGATGGTGTAATCGATTGTTTAGATGAGGAACCCAATACACCGCTAGGGGTGTTTGTAGACGCGAAAGGTGTTTCACTCGATACAGATGGAGATGGTATTGTAGATGGATTGGATCGTGAAATTAATTCACCAAAAGGAGCGAAAGTGGATCAATGGGGTATTGCACTGCCGAGTAAAGAAACAATGGATGATGATGGCGATGGTGTGCCAAACGCCCTTGATTTAGAGCCCAATACACCGCCACATTCTGTGGTTGACGCCAACGGACGTGCATACAACCCAATCACCGTAAACCGTCTGGAAATTAAAGATATGGAAGATGGCTCTGATGAGTGGGATTACTACATGGTTGTTGGTGTGTTTAAGATCAAGAGTAATGTCAAAGGGTACCAGGCACAGCTTCAAACCAAATACGGTATTCGAACCAATGTACTGGTGACCAAAGCCGGTTATAATTACGTCTATACGAAAATCGTTACAACAAAAGACGAGGCGTATGCAGAAGTGGAACGGTTGGTAGGCAAGAATATTGAAGATTTCATCGTTGGAAATCCCTGGTTGTGGAAGGAAGCAAAAGATCAATAAGACGTAAAAACACTATTTAGGATGCTTATAGGCAGAACTTTGGTTCTGCCTTTTTTGTTGAATGAACCTCTGAGCGCTTATTCTAGGCCTCCTAGAAACCAGGTAGATGGTCAGATTTACGTCAAGAAGGGCTAAGGATTACTGGTCTAATTCGAGGCGTTATTGAGGGAAAGATGGCTGTCTACATGGTTTATTGCCTGGGCAATATGGAATCTAATCGCACAAAGCTTTGTCGCAAAAGTTTGCAATAGCCCGCTATTGCAGCACTGTCGCTCCTAGCTGTGTTTTATTATATTCCATCTAGGTGGACTTATAATAATCGAACAGAGGTTATTACATTTGCACCTCTCTAAAAAACAGAATTTATGGCATTCGATATTAACCTAGTCAAAGAAGTTTATGCAAAAATGGGTGAGCGCGTTGAAGCTGCTCGAAAAATGGTAGGCAAACCGTTAACCCTAAGTGAAAAAATTCTTTACTCCCACTTGTGGGAAGGAAGTCCAACAGAAACCTTTGAGCGAGGCAAATCGTATGTCGACTTTGCACCGGACCGAATTGCTTGTCAGGATGCAACAGCACAGATGGCTTTGTTGCAATTCATGCAGGCTGGTAAGAAAAAAGTAGCAGTGCCTACTACGGTTCACTGTGATCACCTTATCCAGGCTAAAATCGGAGCGGATGAAGATTTGCAGAATGCGTTGAACACCAGTAATGAGGTGTTTAACTTCCTTGAGTCTGTTTCGAACAAGTACGGCATCGGTTTCTGGAAGCCGGGTGCTGGTATCATTCACCAGGTTGTTTTAGAGAATTATGCCTTCCCGGGTGGAATGATGATTGGTACGGATTCGCATACGGTGAATGCCGGTGGATTAGGAATGGTGGCCATTGGTGTTGGTGGTGCAGATGCAGTAGACGTTATGGCTGGTATGCCCTGGGAATTGAAATTTCCAAAACTTATTGGTGTTAAGTTAACCGGTAAGTTGAACGGGTGGACAGCTCCAAAAGATGTGATCTTAAAAGTAGCTGGTATTTTGACCGTGAAAGGTGGTACCGGATGTATAGTTGAATACTTTGGTGAAGGGGCCAAGTCGCTTTCATGTACCGGTAAGGGAACCATTTGTAATATGGGAGCAGAAATAGGTGCTACTACATCCACCTTTGGTTATGACGAAAGCATGGAGCGCTATCTAAAAGCAACCGATAGAGCAGATGTTGCAGAGGCGGCCAATGAAATCAAGGAGCACTTAACAGGTGACCCTGAGGTGTATGCAAATCCGGAGCAATATTTCGATCAATTAATTGAAATCAACCTTTCGGAGTTACGTCCACACTTAAACGGTCCGTTTACACCAGATTTGGCTACTCCAGTTGGGGAAATGACAGAAAAAGCCGTTGAGAACGATTGGCCACTTGATGTTGAATGGGGATTGATTGGTTCGTGTACGAACTCTTCGTATGAAGATTTGTCTCGAGCAGCTTCAATTGCCAAGCAAGCAGTAGATAAAGGATTGAGAACAAAGGCTGAGTTCGGAATTAATCCGGGTTCGGAGCAAGTTCGATATACAGCAGAGCGTGATGGTTTACTCCAGATTTTTGAAGATCTTGATGCAAAAATCTTTACCAACGCTTGTGGACCGTGTATCGGTCAGTGGGAGCGCGCCGGTGCAGATAAAAAAGAAAAGAACACCATCGTTCACTCGTTTAACCGAAACTTCAGTAAACGTGCAGATGGTAACCCCAATACACATGCCTTCGTGGGCTCACCAGAAATGGTAGCCGCAGTTGCCATCGCAGG
>DIYD01000301.1:6315-7523 GCA_002428905.1 Bacteroidetes bacterium UBA6063
TCCATCGCAGGTCGACTGGACTTTAACCCGATTACAGATAAATTGGTGAATTCTAACGGTGAAGAGGTGATGCTTGATGAGCCTACAGGTTACGAATTGCCACCGTTAGGATTTGATGTTAAAGATAGAGGCTACCTGGCACCGGTTGAAGACGGTTCGGGCGTTGAGGTAATTGTTGATCCAAATTCTAAACGTCTGCAATTGCTAGAGCCTTTTGCACCCTGGGATGGAAAGAACATCACAGGTGCGAAACTTTTGATCAAGACTAAAGGTAAGTGTACTACAGATCACATTTCTATGGCTGGTCCATGGTTGGCTTATCGTGGTCACTTAGACAATATCTCGAACAACTGCTTAATTGGTGCGATCAACGCATTTAATGATAAGGCAGATGAGGTTTATAATCCGTTGAACGGTGCATACGAAAGCGTGCCAAAGGTAGCTCGTATGATTAAAGCGGCAGGTGAATATTCTGTTGTTATTGGAGAAGAGAACTATGGTGAAGGTTCTTCAAGAGAACACGCAGCAATGGAACCACGCCATCTGGCTGTACGTGCTGTTATTGTGAAATCCTTTGCACGTATTCACGAAACCAACTTGAAAAAACAGGGTATGTTGGCCTTAACCTTCGCCAATACTGCGGACTACGACCTGATTCAAGAGAAAGATACGTTTGACATTGCATTGGATGAGTTTGCTCCAGGGCAGCAAATGACTGTAACAGTTCATCATGAAGATGGAACCAGCAATTCATTTAAAGTAAACCATACGTACAACGCTTCCCAAATTGAGTGGTTTGAAGCAGGTAGCGCTCTAAACCTGATCAAGAAGCAAGCAGAATAAGCTTTGTCTTATTTAAACAAACCATTTCCATACCTGGAAAACCCGCGACACATTGCTGTAACGGCTGTAGCTTTTGGTTTGTTTATTTTCGTCTTCTTGGCTGTGTTTAAACCCTTTGGTTTAAGCACCATCGAAGAGGGGCTGATGTTGCAGTTAAGTGGTTACGGTGTTTTAAGTACCGTAGTGCTCTGGCTGGCGTTTACTGTTGGTAAGGTGGCTCATCAACGGTATTCCAGAACAACGTACTGGACCTTGAAGCAGATTTTGATTCTGGCTGCCATCGAATTTTGGGTTATTGCTTCTTTGAACTGGGCCTACACCACTTATCTCTATGGCCAGCACATCAGTTATCCGCGCTTTATTTT
>DIYD01000302.1:0-6578 GCA_002428905.1 Bacteroidetes bacterium UBA6063
CTCAAACAAGGTGTAAATGAGGTGTGGTTCGAAGCAACTCCAGGAGTATACAATGCCTTGGTAACAACCGATTTTGAAACCTCCTATTACCGAATTGTGCTGGAATAGGTCGTCTGATAGCCTGATGGCATACAGGTATTGTCAGTAGGCCGTCTATTCATTGCTGCACTTGAACAGGTGAACTCGTTTTGACTTAAATTCGAGGGCTTTAGGTAACATCTATGATGAGATATGTAGTGCTCCTTGGCTTTCTGGTTGGGGCGAGTTTAATACATCAGGTACATGCACAGGCATTTTTGGGCGTACCCGTAAGCGGTGTGAATGGAAAAGACTATCACATTGTCAATTACGTGGATTGGAGTATCGATTCGATTCACGACCATCAATGTGGATCTAAATCGTATGATGGACATCAGGGAACCGACTTTGTGCTAAGAAGTTTTGCACATATGGATAGTGGGGTTAATGTCCTTGCTGCAGCAAACGGTGTTGTTACCTTCATCAAAGATGGAGTGTTCGATCGGGAAAAAGAATCCGTTATTGCTAAAGGTCTGGGCAACTACATCTGTATTGCACATCCCAATAAGTATTACACCTACTATGCTCATTTAAAGAAAAACAGCTTAAAGGTGAAGGTCGGTGATACGGTGAAAATGGGAGATCCGATAGCCGAGGTGGCGAGCAGTGGTAACAGCACAGATCCGCATTTGCATTTTGAACTATGGTACGACAGTTTATATGTGGTTGACCCATTTTCAGGTCGATGTGGAAATGCAGAACCCCTTTGGCTTGCAGCACCTGATTACGATACCAGCTTCGCAACAATCGATTATGGAATGCACGATGAACTGCTGAATATCAATCGGTTACGAGAGCGAGAGGTCACTATGCAACGTCCTTATGTTTTTAGTGATAAAGACACTACGCTCAATTTTTGGAGTCATCATGTGGGCATGCGTTTGGGAGACACGCTTTCAATAAACTGGTATACGCCTTCCAATCAGCTGCATTTCACTTATGATTTCATCATGCAACAAGATTGGTGGTATTACTATTTCTGGTCGTATATCCCTCAACCTGGAATTGCTGGAGCATGGCGTGTGGAGTTGGAGCGAAACGGCAAAAATATTCTCAGCCAACCCTTTACCATCGAAAAGGATTTAAACGTGTCTGAATTGCAGGTGGCTAGTCAATCGTGCAATAGCAAAACCAATTATCTGGTAACACCACTTTCAGTAACGGAACGTGTGGATGTGTACACACTTTCGGGCAAATGGGTGCAGAGTCGAACAAGTACGTCAGATGCAATAAAACTTCCTCAAGGTTTGTATGTACTACGGGTACAAGACAATGAGAACGTTTGCTACCTCAAGCAACAGGTGTTCTGACTACTGTTTCATCAATGAGTTATACGAAAGGCGAAATCAATGCATCCCAAACAAATGCATGCGTGCTCTCTTTCTCGATCGATTCTTGGTGTCGTACCAGAAAGCTACCTTCTTGATCACACGTCGGTTACCCTTAAGATCGATAATACGTGTTGTAGATCCTCGATTGAAACTATGTTTTAACGTGATATCGTCTTTGGATCCATTGCCATAGGTTACCGTCATCTTGTGCAAGTTTAGACTTCCACCAGTTACTTTTAGTTTTAGTTTGGAAAACCTGCCTTCGGCGGCAGTGACCATAATTACATCTTTCTCCAGTCCGAAATTCACTTTTCGACTTCCAAGATGTTCCCATCCTACATTAGAGTGGTTGGAAGTAGTGTACGAACTTAAACCAAGTGATAGTGTTGCAGCCAGAAGAAACAGGCCGACCTTAAACGACATTGCTTTTTTACGGGTAACTTTCATAGTTCTATCTTTAATACGTTACCTTTTAGTCTGTACGATCGAGAAAAGGTTGCCTCTTTTAGCCCCTTGTTTCTTAAATATCCCCAAAAGGGGATACGCAGGTAATTCAACGTCAGGCATATTTGCATATGGCTTTTACTGGAAATGAAAATCACGATGTTACGTTGGCGGATGCCAAAGTAATGGTTCAAAATCACATTGCAACGTTGCCACCAAATGGCATACATGGGGGCTTTTTTGGCAAATCAAAACTACTCGACATACTAAACCAACCAGGCTGTGTGGGTATTCGATATTACCATGCGCTCAATGCGCAGGGAGATCCAACAATCGTATTGGTTGGAACCGATATGAATGAAGACGATTTGGCCCATGGAGAACTCGCCGAGTTTTCTAAACCATGTCCTCCGCGTTGCGGAATAAACACACTTCTGAACGCCTAAATTGATCGCCTGGGCTGTACTGGCACCAGTAGTCTGTCTGGTTTTATTGGTCGCCGAAAAAAGCATCAAACCCAGTAAGTTTGGAGCATTACTTTTTTTGATCGGATTTCATGTGGTCATTGAGATAGGCATGCGGTTCCGGCCAGAAGATTCCAATATACTCATACTGGCATCGTTAATTGTGGTGGAAACACTGTTGGTGTTTTTCGTCTTTAACCGAATTCTTGGGCAGTCTTACGTGTTTTGGTACCCGTTAACCCTGCTTGCATTTGCAGGGTACGCGATCTTCGTCTATATCTCCAACAATGGGTTTACCGAAATGAGCACGGTGAATTTCCTCGATTCTTTATTGATACGAGGTCTGTTGGTGAAGATCTACTTTGTACACTACTTCTTTACAGGCATCGGACGACTCAAATCATCACGCGATGTGAAGGATGTTCTTTTAACCGTGGCAGGATTTCTACTCTTCTACATTGGCATCTTCTACTTCCTCCTGTTTGGTCGCATGAGTACCACCGATCAATTACTTACCGTTTTTGAACTGGTGTATGACCCACTTTACCTTCTCTTTTATTTCACCTTAAGTTCGGCTACCGCATGGAGATTAGTACGATCATAATTGTTGGAACCGTATTTACCATTTTCACCATAGTAGTACTATTGGTATTCGTTTATTTATATCAGCGTAAGAAACGTGAAGTAATATTAATCGAGGAAAACAGGGTATTGATTCAAAAGTCGGCTTCTTATCGTGCAAGTATTCTGGCTGTAGAGGCAGAACGTAGTCTTATAAGTAAGGAATTGCACGACCAGTTAGGATCCGATCTGCTCAGCATAATATACCTGCTTGAGGCCTCTAAGTCGAATCGGGATACGGACAAACATGAACAATTGGTACAAAGCCTTCAGGGTGTAATGACTTCCATGCAGCATTTGAGTAAGAATCTATATCCGCAAACCCTTGATAAATATGGACTTAAGCACAGCCTTGAAGAAATCATTTTACGAACCAGACAGCTTGAAGTGGGATTTGATGTTCAGTTCATTTGGGAAGAAATTCCTGAAACAAGTCTTGTAAATATTGTAATTTACAGGTGTGTTCAGGAACTGTTGAACAATGCCATTAAACATAGTGAGGCCAAATCCGTACAAATCACCATTGAAAACAGGGCTACGTTGATGCGATTGAAGTATACCGACGATGGTATCGGTTTTGATGTAAATAAGCAGTCTGACGGATCAGGTTTGCTGCATATTCACAACCGGGTTTCGGCTATAGGTGGAGACGTGAAAATAAACAGCTCGAACGCAGGAAGTGAGATAACCATAGAAATTCCACATGAAGACGAACGTGATTAAATTAGGCATTGTAGATGACCACAAGGTGTTGGCGGATTCACTGTCTTCTTTCTGCTCTAAAGAACCCGATATGGAGGTGCTTTTCGTGGCAAACAGCCAGGAGGAGCTTATGGGCAAGCTCCGGTGGGAGGAACAACCAAACGTAATCTTAATGGATTATGCACTGGGCAGTTCAGATGGAGAAGACTGTATACTTCAATTACGCAACATCTATGGAGCAGGCATTCGGGTACTGGGTTTTTCAATGCATACCGACGAAGGCATCATCTATAAACTGATCAAAGCAGGGGCCAATGGGTATGTAAGTAAGCTTGAGAACGCCTCAAAGATCATTGAAGCCATACGCACGGTGCATGAAACGGGAGTATACTCAAATACAAGCTTGTCCAAAATGCTGTTGGATAAAATCCAACGTACGGAGCAGAAACCGGAACAAAAGGAAGATGGTTTTTCTTCCCTGTCGGAAATAGACACCGAAATCATAAAACTCATCTGTCAGGAGCAAAACAATGAACAAATCGCAGATGTGATGAACCTATCCGTGCACACCATCAGTACATACCGTAAGAAAATTCTGAAAAAAGTGGGTTGTAAAAACACAGCAGGTCTGGTTGTGTTTGCCGTGCGTAACGGCATCTTCCGTTGAATTATGAGTTAGAGCTTTAAAGCGACTTATCCTAAAAGGGTAGGTGCAATTATCCCTTTTTGGTGATAACAATCGCCGTAGTATCTATTGACCTTTGAATAGAAGATAGGGTTATCCCTATGGAGGCCGATACCGAAAAGCCTGAATAGAGTAGGTCAAACCTGAGAGAACAACTATGGCATCTACCAATCGTTGCATCGGATTTGCGGGGGTAAGTGAAACTACCTTTAACCCGGGAATTGCATTGGATATATGCCATTGGTACTAACTCATCCTTCAAGCTGAAGTTGAAACACTGGTTATTATGAAAAAGAAAGGATTAAAGAAAGGATTTGATACCTCTGTGGTTAAGACGAATCAGGTAAGCCCGATAAGTTATTTGATTCACCAAATCAAGGAGGAAGGAACATATAGTTTAACGGTAATCGATGGGAGGGCAAAAATTGGATTTGCACAGATTCATGTGAGCGAAGAGTGCAACATGCCCTCGGTGAATATCGATCTCGACCAGCTTTCAAAACAAGACAAGACGCAAACGATTCGATTGGATAAGAAATACGCCTATGTCTTACTCTATAATGCTCAAGAAGTATGCGACTACCGTGTACTTATTCGGAAAGGCAGGAAGCTGGAGTTTGACTCAAGAAAGCCTCAGAGAGGGGATCTATTCAGTATCAACCTGCTGCAACCTGGTCGGTATGAAGTAAGCGAAGGCACCAGAAAATCAAAACTACAACTGACTGTAGACAAACCCGGTCTGGCAACAAGTTCACGCTCAGAGGACTATAAACGACTTATCATTGACTCAAAAGCACTCCAAAAAAGTGAAACAGTGAGCATGTTGCCGAACCAGGGTATTACAATAGAATTGGATGATAAAATGAAAACGGTATCTTTAAAGCAAGTTTCTGACGCAGATGCGGATACGACATCTACCCGGGATGAGTTGAAACAACTGTTCCGATCAAAGGTGACTAAACGTAAAACGGTGTTGAAACAACGTAAATTCAGTTGGTCGCCTAAATAAGACGCAACGATACACGTTTATGCTAGAAAAAATCATTGTCATTTCGTTGGCCCTTGCCATCGCGTTTCTTGTGGTTCTCGATATTGTACTTGGAACCAATCGCAACCCCAAAGATGATATTACCGTATACATCAACGGGTTGAGTAATGGTAAGCTCATACTTATCCCGTATGCCTGGGGAGTGGTAATGGCACATTTGTATTTTGGAAGTAAATACATGTTGTTTCAAGATTACGACGATAGTAATCTCTATGGAATGATCGGAGCTGTTGTCATAGTTGGTATACTGGGATTCATTGGTTGGAAGCGCAAACCGAAACCAAACAACGTACGCACCCTGGCCTTGTTGCTTTTTGGCCTGATCTACGGGCATTTTTGTTGGACCATGCATGGGTCTATAGGTTTATTTAATATCTAATCTATGTTTTCTGAAGAACGAAAGAGAGTCTCGCATGGATATAGAAATTCAAAGGGCGTAAAGCTTGTAAAACAAGGTCTACTTGCTGTTGTTTTACTGTTGGTTGTAATTGATTTTGTAGCGTTTTTCACCTTAAAGCACAGGTTAATGCCTACCGTTTCCAGAGAAGTCTTACACTCCGTACCAGCTTTTCTGTGTATGGTCTGGATTGCAGGTATTGCCACCGTAAGTGTATTCTTCCCACAAGAACGGGATTTAAGCAACGCAACAAGAGTGCTTCGTCAGTTTCTCACTTTTGCCGTTATAGGTGCCATGTTGTGGGGTGGTCTAACATTGGAAAGTCATAGTAAGTCGTGCCACGAAGGACAACTCCGCGTAGACGATATCGAGTGGTCATGGGTGCGACCTATGCTGATCATGGAATGTATTAAAACCGGGAAAGACAATTACAGAGAGGTGGACTGCAACAACGTGCCAGCGGGTGAGGAATGCCGAACCAAGTTTAACTTAACGGTGCCCTCGAAAATCTTGTTGTACTTGTTCGGGATTGCGTGGGGCGTTTTCGTTTGGCCTCAGCGCAAATACGAGGAATCGGTAGGATAACCGTTTGCCAAACGGTCTGTCCAGCTCCCTTAAAATTTGTGTAGCTTTACGGAGCATTGCGGCCTGTACACATGAACTCAGTATACCTAAACATATTCTTCGCATTCGTTTTGTTATTTACTTCGTGTTCAAACCGATCTAAAGAGCATGTGCGGCAAGATGAATATACATGGTCAATGCCAGTTTTGGTTGATACATTCCGTTACAAAACAACCACACGTAT
>DIYD01000302.1:6647-32997 GCA_002428905.1 Bacteroidetes bacterium UBA6063
CACACGTATTGAAATGGAAACCGGATTACTGAATTATATTCCGCTTTACTTTGGTCCATACCAGGATACGATATACGCAGACTACCGCCGTTATATTTTCCCTCGAGGTTGGAGACCATTTGACTTTACTGAATATAAGGACGGGAAGCCACGGTCGGCGGAGGAAATACGAGCAGAATACGATAGCATGGATAATGAGCAGTACTCCGCATATTATGGTGCGTTTTTGCCTGAACATCAACAGATTTGCCCACATCACGAAACACGATCGGCAGACACGGCACGTTTAAGCGTTTATGTTGACACTACGCAATTTATTCGTAACATTGATCTTAAAACAATTCAAGACAAAACCTTTTCGTTTAAGGCCTACCCTGTAGCGATCATCAATCCGAATCAGTACTGCGTATTCCTGGGTTATGACAGGTACTTATACCTAATGTTGGAGGCCAAAGATTCTTTGAACCAATGGCGAGAAGTGGAGTCTCGGCACACCTACTTCTGCACAACAGGTATGTCACGTATTCAATTGCCACCGAACGAATTGGTGCTTACCTCTGTGAAGGTGTTTACAGGCGATTACCGCACGGATATGCGTTTAAAGATAGGCGATAACTATTCGAATGTCTTTCGAGGTTCGATGCATTACGGCCAGTTCACCACAACAAATTAATTTATCTGCGCAAACTATTTGCGCAGATGTGTTCTAAGCTTGTACCAGAAATAAAGAGAACATGAACCGATTGAACGATTTACATATTAGTTTGACCCAACGCAAGCGACCAGAAGACGTTGCTCAGATGATTTTGGAGATCATAGGCAATTACTTGTCCTATCACGAAAAATCTGTCCTTAACAGAGCTGCTAAAGGTTCACTCAAACGATCTTTTTGGGGTTACACCTCCATGATGCAAGAATTTGCATCTGCCGTAGGCGCAGAAAAACTGGTGAAAAAGACCATTGAGATATTCAAACTTCGCAACAATGGTTCGATTGATTACAACAACGCAGACCATGTTGAGCAGTTTATTAAGGAAGTGTCTCCGCTTATTGGGAAACGCGTTGGTGGCAATAACTTTCTATCGGATAGGCTGAACAAAGAGCAGCGAAAGGCTGAGGGACTTGATATCAGTAAAAGAAATTACAACAAAAAGTGGCGATTACTAAAGCGATTGGAGCATAAGCTTATTAGGTATGGCCGTGAGGTAAAGAAAATCGAGTACCAGATGATTGGTAAACATGGCTTGTCGCATGAATTGAGCCTGGAGGAATTTAGCAAAGACCTAAACTCTGCCTGTTTCATCGCGTATTACAATGCCCGTTGCAACCTACGCAGTGTATTTACCAATTCATCGCAGGAACGGGCGTTTGACGAGATAGCTGAAATGTTATTCAATCGATGCGCTGGCCAGCACAAGACTTCTGTGTTCGATGTATTTTCGAAAAGAACGAACCGTACAGTACCAACTTCTACGAACTGGTGGGCAATAGCGCACATCTATTCAAGTAAAGAAGTACTTACTCATCTCACCGATGAGGAAAAAGGTAGGTTGCTAGGTAGGTGGACAAGTATCTTACAGCAAATCTCTGGTTTTCTTCAAGAGATATGGGAGAATAATGACTTCAACCGAGAAACCATGGTGGTGCGAAAAGGTGATGATTCTACTACCTGGAACAATACTGCTGGTGCCTGGAATAAGGCAAGAGACAACTGGATCAACTTGCTGTATGCGCTAGGAATGGAGTACGTTCTGGACGAGCTCTGTTTTGGTAAAGTGCTACGCCTTATGGCTGCCGACGTGGTATTCTGGCATCACACCACAGGTGGCAAGCTCGACGCAAATACGAAAGTCTGGAATAAACTACCCCTGCCATGGGAAGTGTTTCAGCGAAGGGCACGATGCACGAAGAAGATGGTAGAACGCTATTGTAGGAAAGCGGGTTTGCACCCGGCACGATCAGGTTGGATAGCCCCGCGCAATCATGGTGTCGCACGGTTTAAACCAACACCAGAGCTGGTACACGGTGTTTCTGTGTCGAGTCCATTTCTGGCAACGGTGCTGAAAAAGCACAACTACTATTCCGGTAAAAACGTTCAGGTATTTTTTCCGGAAGAGAATTAGGCAGGTTAGCTCAGTGGCAGAGCGTTCGGCTCATTATCCGAATGGACGCAGGTTCGAGCCCTGCACCTGCCTCCGTCTGATATAGCTCAGTGGTAGAGCACCCGGCTCTCGATCCGGGAGGACGTAGGTTCGAGCCCTACTATCAGACCTTTTGTGGATGTCTCAGAATTGTTACGTAATTCTGGACTATGGTTAAATAGATCTTTAAAGAGCGTCCCACCTTTGTGCTACAACAGTAAAGATCAATAAAATGGCAAACAAGAATGTAATCTGGTGTGATTCAACCAATCTAACCAAAGACTTGACAGGTAAAACGTATATCGTTACGGGTGCAAATTCAGGTGTTGGTTTTGAGACAACGCAGCAACTCGTTAAACAAGGGGCACACGTGGTTATGGCCTGTAGAAGGGTAGAGGCAGGTAAAGAAGCGGCCCAGGCATTTAACGGCCTTAAAGGGAGTTACGAAATTATAGCATGTGATCTGGCGGATTTACAATCTGTACGCGCTTTCGTAAGCGCATTTCAGGCGAACCATAATAAACTACATGGCCTGGTGTGCAATGCCGGGATGGTGAACATGCACAACGAGCCAAGGTATACGAAAGATGGGTTTGAAATCACTATGGCAACCAGTATTGACGGTCATTTCCTAATGACGGAATCCCTATTGGAGACCATGAAAAACACGGGTGAATCGCGAATGCTTATTCTTTCATCGGTCGTACATGCCGGTAATCCGAAGAACAGATACCAGCTTCACTTCGACGATCTGGACTGGAAAAATAGAAAGTACAACAACTTTGCTGCGTATGGCGAGGCCAAGGTCGCATCTGTACTCTATGCCAAAGAACTTTCAGAAAGGGCAAAGGGGACCGGAGTTACCACATATTCCATTCATCCGGGTTGGGCACGATCGAATTTTGGTGGAGGTGGAAATGGCATTACTAAAGCATTGATGTCCGTTACAAAACCCATCTTTTCGCTATTGAACTTTAGCGATAGCAGTTGGGAGTCTGCCCAAACCTCATTGCATTGTTTGCTCTCCGATGAAGCACCAAAGCACTCAGGGGCATACTTCAGTCAGCATAGTGTTTTATACCGCGATAAACAGTGCCGCAAGGGTGGATGGCCGATGGAATCGCCGAATCCGCATGCGAATAACATGGCTGACGCCCGAAAACTGGTGGAAGTTTGCAGGCAACGTGTTGGACTCCATAGGTTTTAAGATCTGTAATTCAATTATTTAACTAACTTGGCCATTGGTCTATGAGCGATATTTTTAGAATAAAGAGCATATCTCAATTTCATGAAATTCTGGGATTACCTGCACCAGAGCACCCGTTGATTTCCTTGATTAAGGAAAAAGAGGCGATGAGTGAGCCAAACATAGACGATGCATTGTTCGACATACGGTTTGCATCAGACCTGTATACCATCATGTATAAGGATAAGATTAGTGGTTCATTGGGTTATGGAAGAAATTCGTACGACTTTCAGGAAGGAACTCTGATTTTTGCCAGCCCTGGTCAGGTTTTTACATCACCCAAAAAGGAAGACTTGCAACAGAAGGAGGGGTGGACGCTTTTATTCCATCCAGACCTACTTTCGAGATCTAATCTTGCCGCAAAGATGGATTCGTATTCGTATTTCTCTTATGAGGTTACAGAAGCGCTTCATCTTTCTGAAAAAGAACAGCGCTTTATTGTACAGTTGGTAGACCAAATCAAGACAGAGTACGCGCAAAACCTCGATAAGCACAGCCAGCAACTCATACTATCAAATCTTGAACTACTGTTGAACTACTGCATGCGGTTTTATGATCGTCAGTTTTATACCCGATCGAACATGCATAGTGATTTTGTTGCGAAGTTCGAGTCAGTACTAAAGTCGTATTTTAAGTCAGGAAAAATCGCAGAACACGGTATTCCTAATGCTGGATATTTCGGAGATGCGCTGAGCATGTCATCGAACTACCTGAGTGATTTGTTGAAGAAAGAAACCGGTAAAAGTGTCAAGGAGCATATAGACGGTTACATCATTCGACGGGCAAAAAACACTCTACTGAGCTCGAATCAATCGGTTAGTGAAGTAGCCTATGGCCTTGGATTTGACTACCCACAAAGTTTTACGCGTATGTTCAAGAAGAAAACGGGCTTAAGTCCAAACGAATACAGGAATTTGAATTAAGTCAACGTTTACGATGAGAATTTAATAGATTCGCCTGCAGATGATCCATCGTTCATCACTAAACGAAATCGCTGCATGATAGAATTTGAGTCGCTCAATCGTTTATCCGTCTACCTCGATCGCCTGATTAAGGGTCAACTTTGGTTTAAAGTGATCCTTGGACTCGTTGTAGGAGCCGGATTAGGTATTTTTCTCAACCCATCTTCCGGATTCATTTCGGAACGTATTAGCGGCCAAATCGCAGATTGGCTTGAGTTACCCGGCCAGATTTTTATGCGCCTGGTACAGATGATCATGATTCCTTTGATCTTTACGTCAATCATTACGGGTATCGTTAGCAATACATCGGAGAATCTGAAGTCCATCGGACCCAGGCTACTGGTATATTTCTTTTTTACAACTGGTGTAGCAATCATAATTGGCTTAGCAGTTACCCTGATTTTGGAACCGGGTAAGTACTTCGTTTCACTGGGAGGTTTTCTTGGAACGGGCGAAGGACCGAAAATACCCGAACAGCGAAATGATGTGCTGCAAGACATACCCAATGCCATTTCCAATCTAATTCCGAATAATCCGCTCGAAGCTTTTCTAACTGGAGAAATGCTGGGTGTGGTCATTTTTACGATTCTTATTGGTGTGGCAATCACACAGTTGAAGCCGGTTACAGCCCGTCCATTGATTCGATTTTCTGAGGCCGTTCAGAAAATATGTATGATCGTCGTTTCCTGGGCAATGCGTCTGGTTCCCTATGCCGTATTTGGTTTGATGGCGGCGCTACTTTCCAGAACGGGACTTGAGATTTTTATGGGATTGGGGTACTACATTGGCGTAGTGATCTTAGGATTGTTCATTCTACTGGTATTCTACCTGATACTTGTATTCATAATAACCCAACGAAGTCCGCTGAAGTTCTTAAAGCAAATAAAAGAGCCTCAGTTATTGGCGTTTTCGATGGCAAGCTCTGCTGCTGTAATGCCTTTGTCGATGAAAACAGCCGATGAAAAACTGGGCGTTTCGTCAAACATAAGCGATTTTGTTATTCCCGTAGGAGCCACCATCAACATGGATGGTACTGCTCTCTTTCAATGTGTGACCACGTTGTTTATGGCCCAGGTGTATGGTGTTGAACTATCGATGATTAACCTGTTATTAATTACGTTTACCGTTGTTGCAGCCTCTATAGGAACCCCAGCCGTGCCTGGTGGGGGAGTAATCGTTCTGGCATCTGTACTTCAAAGCGCCGGAATACCGGTAGACGGACTGATTGTCATCATCGGAATCGATCGCATTTTGGGTATGTTTAGAACATCGGTCAACGTAACCGGAGATCTTACGGCATGTGTAATCTTCGACAAATTCTATGGCGAATCCAGGGAAGAAGTCCTGATTAAGACGCCACCTGAGGTTTAATCGTTTATTAGCGTTGTGATACGTTTTAAGGCATTCGTTACCTCAACAACGGAAAAACTGCGTGCAAATCGGTGGTGTTCGGCACCATCAACCTGAATGATCACCACAGGCAGAGTAAAGACCCTTTGCTGTGCAGCACGCTCCCGCTCCTGGTTCACATCAATCACACTGGTTTCCACAGCAGGAAATTGAGATGAAACTTGCTCGAGAAGTTTCGGTTTAAGCACCTTGCATACGGTGCAATGGTCGCCGGTGAAATACAGTAGTTCGATGGTGTTTTGCATAAGCGGATGTGGCGTTCTTGCAAAGATAAGTAGTTCCGTGTTCCACGGAAGAATTGCCAGAGCTTAGTCAGGACAAATAGGTGTAGTCAGGCTCCAGCACATTATCCGTTATGGTATTCTCGAAGTTCGATACGAAGTTCACAATAAAACGGAATGCTTAACGGTTATTTTCGGGAGGAGTCTTTGGAAAGCGTACAAAAACGTTTGCCCATCCAAAACACAACGTAAATTTGAGGATTCCAACTTCTCTATATGAGGTGCCAAATAGTATACGTGACGCTTATGAACGTTAAATCAATTTTTATTCCTATGCTTGTATCTGCTGTTCTGTTTTCGTGTAACAGCGCAGACGATGAACCTTCAGCAGGGCCGAAGCTAGTGGTAAAGCTTTCGGTAGATCCGAATCAGGAACGACTGGGTAATCTGGGTGAACCGGTTTCGGTTCCGGACAGTAACGCAGGTCAAAATCCAAAATTCAATGGTATTAGTGCACATTATCTTGAGCTTGCTCAAACAGCGTTTACACAACTCGGTGACGGTGAGATCCTCTATCACGCACCAGAAACCAATGAAGGCGGTGAGAACGCCATTGATTTCTCGAGATCAATCGTTAAAGCACCGGGTGAAGTGTGGTTGGAAATCCCATTATCCGAACTCAAACCAGGCACCTATGAATGGGTTCGGTTGAGTTTGTCGTACCAAAATTACGATGTTGTGTTCTATTACAACAACCAACCCTATAATGCTACGTTGGCTAGTTTTGTCGGATTTAACCAATACATTAAGAGGTATACATTAGACGATGTTGATGTGGAGGTAAATGCAAACAAAAAGCAAGGCTACTGGGGATTTAAGTCCATAGGTGGCGTACAAACAGGGCAGACTCCCGAGGGAGGTATTACAGTGCCAAACCCGATTGCGGGAACTTCACCAATACCTGCTGGGTCTTGTGTGGTGACCGGGAGTTTTGCAACACCACTGGTCGTGACGGGCAATGAAACAGAAGATTTAACGCTAGACATGTCGCTTTCGATTAATAAGAGTTTCGAGTGGGTGGATCGAAATGGCAACGATCATTGGGATGTTGACCAGGGAGCAAACGAGCGTATTGTAGACATGGGACTTCGAGGATTGAAGCCCTCATACGTGTGGAAATAAAGCGTTGGGTATTTGAGCTATTTTGTAGCAGTGGAAACGGTTTAGCAGCCTGCTCAATCCTTACGTTGCTTTGTTGTTTTATGGCTGATTCCTTCGTTTTCCATGAGTTCAAGTCCGTAATTCCGAATGGTCTCAATAATCGGGATTGCTGTTCTCCCTTTGTCGGTGATGGAATACTCCACTTTAGGTGGCACAACCGGGTATACTTCCCGATGGATAAAGCCTTCGGCTTCCAATTGTCGCAATTGCGTGGTCAGCATTTTATCGGTAATGTGTGGAATATCCTTTTTCAATTCGCTAAACCGAAAGACACGTTCCTTTAATCGCCACAGAATAGGCATTTTCCAGGTTCCCCCAATGCGATCCATGGCAAATTCTACGGGATTGTAATAGACCTTGTTGTTGTAAATGAAATCAGGCATGTACTTGCTCAATTAATACTTTCCAATACGTAAGTATCTCTGTTTTGAAGAGGTACCTTGCCAAAGGTAAGATTTTAAGCTGTAAAGCAGTTTTACGGTATTTCTGTAGCCAATACGGCAGCTTAATTCGTTACTAACAACCGACCGGTGTGTCGCTCACCGTTCTCCAATTGCACAGACCAGATATACAATCCAGAACCCAGTGGTAGATCGAGGGAATTCTTACCTGTGGTGTTACAACGGTGGAATGTACGACCGTAGAGATCGGTAACTACAAATTCTCCCTGTATACCTTCGGGAAGAATAATGGAAAGTGGTTTTCCGGTTGTAATTGGGTTCGGACCAATACGAACTCGGGCAGTTGCACTTAGGTCGTTGACCGATGCAACGTACGAATCATTGCTAAGTTCTACAATGGTGTGGGTAAACGGTTTATCGTTAGCCCAACGGTCTCCACTGGTGGCCAGATATACTTTGCCGTCTGGTGAAACACATATGTCTCGTAATCGTTGCAATTGGTTTTTTAAGTACTTATTCTGACGTACCACAGAATCTCCTGCAGCATTGAACGTAAAGGCAATGAGACTCTTATCCTTCAAGACCGTCATGAGAAGTTTGTCTTGCCATTCGGGAATGCTCGGGTGATCATACCAAATAATGTCAGAAGGAGCAATGGTGGGCGTCCACGAAGCAATGGGTTGGCTCACATTGGCCGTATCGCAATAGGCTTGTTCTGGCGGACTATCACATAAACCATGAACTCTGGGCCAACCGTAGTTGGCATTCGGTTTAAGTATATTCAATTCATCGTCGGTTGTCGGGCCGTGCTCACTGCTATAAATAATGCCATTTGGTGCACGCCATATGCCTTGCGCGTTTCGGTGTCCGTACGACCAAATCAAACTATTTGGATCTGGATTATCGGAAGGTATGCTGCCATCAAGATTCATGCGAAGCGTTTTACCAACTACCGAGGTTCTATTGAGTGGTAACGATTGATTTTGCGCATCACCTGTGCTTACGAGCATTGTATTATCAGGTAGAATAAAGAGTCGACAACCCACATGGGTCGTATTACCAGGGATGCCTTCTATAAGTGTATCGGCTGGCATAAGCGTATCGTTACCATAATTAAATCGAACAATCCTTTCTCTGATCGCGGAATTATCCAGGTAGGTATATGCAATGAAGACGTGTGGATTATTGCCAAAATCCGGATGCAGCGCCATTCCCAACATGCCGGTTTCAGCACGCTCGTATACATCGTCTGAGAGATCAAGAAGTATGTCGGTTTGTTTCGTTTCAGGGTTTACGCGACTAACACGTCCAAAGCGTTCGGTAACCCAGATATGATCATCAGGCCCCCATACGATTTCCCATGGAATATCAAGTGAATCTTTTATTACCCGGGCAGTAACCACCGTTGAGTCGAGCGTATATGTGGTTTGAGCTTCTGCTGGTGCCGTACAAAGTAGTAGGGGTAAACCGATTAAAAAGGCGAGTCTTTTCATGTCGAAAAGATACAAAAACTGACGTCTTAGAAAACCCGGATCTTGTCATAAGAATATTACCGAATGGCGTTAAATCTGAACACCATATGTTGGTTGTGCTGTTTCGGATATCAACACAAATCATAAGCAAGGTTATTCTGTTTGATGCATTGATCTATATCTCTGAATATGGAGGAATGCACAATGATTTAGAATTCCACCTGGTTGCATGGAGTTTTAAGTCGTTTATAATCAAATACTTTCTAAAAAGTTAGTACCTCACTAATGGGTTAGTATATTGTTTATAGTAAGCGTCGAAAATAGATTTGCAGTGATAATTCAGATAAGAAATCACAATGAAAGCAAAAATTACTCTACTCACGATACTGGCATTCGTAGCATTCAGTTCGTGTGAAACACAGTCGTCACAACCGTCAGGTACATCCAATAACGAAAAAGAAATGGAACAAGAATCCCAGATTCATGAAACAAATAGTTACGTACATGCCCACGGTATGCCGTCTAAAGGAAAAATTTTAATGGTGGCCAGTAGTCCTACCGTTTCGGAGCAAACTGGTTGGCCAATTGGTTTTTGGGCAGCCGAGTTAACGCATCCACTTCACGTTTTTCAAGAGGCTGGATATGAGGTAGAACTGGCTTCAACTGAAGGTGGTAAGATCGTTATGGACTCTTATTCAAACCCTACCGATGCCAGTGGATACTCAGCCCACGACGTAATCTCGTTGGGATATATGCAATTGGAATGGTTTAACGAGATGCTCGAAAACACACCAAAATTGACCGATAAGAATGTTAACGATTACGATGCTATTTTTCTTGTAGGGGGGCAGGGGCCAATGTATACCTTTAAAGGCAATACGGATCTCGAAAAGCTCTTTGCCAGTTTCTACGAGGCTGGTAAACCAAGTGCTGCTGTTTGTCACTCAGCTGCTTTATTGTTGGAAGCCAAAAAATCGGACGGAAGTTTAGTTGTAGATGGTAAGACCTGGACCGGGTTTGCCAATGCCGAAGAGGAATATGCCGATAAGGCTGTGGGGCAAAAAATACAACCCTATTGGATTGAGGAAGAGGCAGGTAAGCTCGCCAACACCACATTTAAGGTTGCTGCTCCATTTAGCTCATATGCGATAGAAGATGGTAATTTAATTACCGGACAACAACAGAATTCGGGTGCAGCTGCAGCGCGATTGGTTGTTGCTCAACTCAATCAATAATCAACGGTCTGTTTTGAAGACTTCATTCATACAGTTTACACCTAAGATTTTAGGACTTGCATTGGTACTTTTTACCTGGTATAACTCCAAGGCACAAAGCTTTGAGGTTATGCCAGGTTCTCAACGCCTGTTTATCGATGTACAGTATCTAAAATTCATGGATAAGGGCAAGCGGGTTTCGTTGTTTTCACGCGCTCGTGCAACGGCAGAATACGACAGACAAGAAACAGATCTGTTTACCGGTGCATATTTAAATTACACCACAAAACCCGGTATTGGAGGAACTGCGATTGGTCGGATATCTTCCAACAGCTCCGGAGTGGATGTTGGAATACACTATTTCAAAGCAACGAAATCGTTTATGATTTATGCATTACCCTCAATTAATGTAAACAATGAATTGCTGTACAGTTGGTTTTCCATAATACGCTATACACCAGAACTTAACAAACAATGGAAGCTTTATTCGAATCTCGAGTTGTTCTCTGCCTTTGGTGAGACAGGTAATTTGGCCAACGTGCAACGTATTCGTATTGGTGTAGATAAACAGGGAAATCAGTTCGGTCTGGCGTTAAACCGTTCAGATGGGCGGTTTGTTGAAACAGATGTAAATCCGGGTTTATTCTTTAGAAAACAATTTTAACAAGACACATGAAGTTAGCATTTATCGGAATAGGGAAAGTTGGCTTTGCACTTGCCAATAATCTGCAGAAGAGCAATCATGAAGTTGTTATCGCGCACAATGACGTAACACGAGAGAGTGTAGTTCATGCACAACAACAGAATCCCAACTTAACTGTATTGCCGGTTCAGGAAGCCATTAATGCCTCTGACATTATCTTTCTGGCCATACCATTCAGAGCGAATGAAGAGATTCTCAAACCACTTGATTTTGGGAATAAGGTACTGGTAGATTGCACGAATCCGGTTGGTGCGGGAATTTCACATGGTTTGCAAAGTACCACATCGGGTGCGGAGATGGTGCAGAATTGGGCACCCACCGCCCGGGTGGTTAAGTCCTACACCATATACGGCTTCGAAAATCTCGTAGACTCTTCGTTCCCGAAGCATACGAGTAAACCGGTAATGTTGATTGCCGGAAACGACTTGCAAGCCAAGCAACAGGTACAATTGCTTAATACCGACCTGGGTTTTGAAACCTTGGATACGGGAAACTTATCTCAGTCGTTGCATTTGGAGCATATGACGCTGCTCTGGGTTAAGATGGTGCGCGCCAATGGTCAACCCAATTTCGTTTGGGCACATTTGCAACGTTAGATAAAGCCAGGCCAAGTGTTGTGTTTCTTCTTTCTTCATGTCTATCCCACCTAAACAGACACAAACAATGCTATATTATTGCTTGATCAGCAAAAGGAATCTATTGTAAAGGTCGTATCTTAAAATTGTTTAGTTTCGTTCACCAAAGGATTGATAGAGGTCAGTGCTAAGATACGGACGTCAAAAATGAACAATACCACCCAACTGGAACGATACAAAAAGCTACTCTCGTATCTCGATGTTCACTTTAAGGAAGACGTCAACATTGAGAAAATTGAAGATATTAGTCATTACTCGTATAGGAATATCAATCGCATTTTTCAGGCAATTCACCAGGAAACCATTGGTAAATATGTTAAAAGGCTTCGTTTAGAGAAAGCCGCCCAATATTTAAGGTATTCACAACTTGAAATCACAGACATTGGTTTTGAAGTAGGATTTGAGGATCGAGCCGCGTTTAGCAAGGCATTTAAGAAGAAGTATGGTTTATCACCATCGCTATATCGGGCAGATAGTGAATCGCTAAGAGAAACCTTCGAACACAAAGCCCTTCAGGATGTAAACCGGCAGAAAATTCCGTTTGAACTTACTGTATTACCTGATTTCGAATATCTCTTCATTGAATACCGTGGTGATTATGAGGATATTGAAGCTATAGAGGAAGTAGGCAATCAGTTATATGCATATGCTCTGAAGAACAATATTCTTAACGATCGGTCCATTTTTATGACCGAAATTGTGGATGACAGCGGTATAAGCGAAAACATTCATCTGCGTTACAATTTGGCTTTCCTTCTTGAGTCACCGGCTACTTTTGTGCCGGATGGGCATTATCGAATCAAAAAGCACACGCACCAGAAATATGCGAAGTTTATGTACCGGGGAGCGCATCAAGACGTCGTTGCATTCTATGAGCAGATATATGCGTTATGGATGCTGGACGTAGGTCTTGAAATGCAAGACCTGCCTACGTTAGAGTTCTATCCCAGCTACGATGAACGTACACCTCCTGAAGAGTTGATTACCGAGATTTATATTCCTGTGATGTAAATTGTCCAAAACGGACACATGGGTATTCTCTTCCATATCTACGTTTGCTTCTGTAATTAAAACCCGAATAACTCGGGTTGAAACAGGTCAAAATTATGGAAGACATCGTTAAACAAATGGAAGAAAACATCGGTCTGATTATTTATATCATACTTGGTTTTTCGTTGGTGCTGGCAGTGGTTGAATTCTTTTATGAACTCTATAAGAAAAAGATTGACAAGTGGCGCCTCGGTGAAATGTGGGCCAGTTTTTCGGTCTTCATCGTCGCGCAGCTTATGGAGAAAACATCTACCTTAATCTTTGTAGGAGCCTTTATCCTTGTAGGAGAGTTGATCCCCTGGGAAATACCTGTAAACATATGGACGACAGTGCTCTGTTTAATACTGGTTGATTTCATTTATTACTGGGAACATGTGATCGAGCACAAAGTGCGGATACTATGGAGTTATCACAGCATTCACCATAGCTCACCAATCTACAACTATACCACGGCAATGCGGGTGTCTTTCATTGATAGCCTGATAACTTGGGTGTTTTACCTGCCACTGGTCTTAGTTGGGTTTCATTCCTATATCGTCACCCTGTGCTTCCTGTTAGTACTGATGTACCAGTTTTGGCTGCATACCGAAATCATTGGCAAACTCGGGTGGTTCGAAAAAATATTTATGACACCTTCACAGCATCGCGTGCACCACGGTTCAGATAAAATGTACCTCGATAAGAACTTCGGGGCCTTACTATCCATCTGGGATCGAATGTTTGGCACTTATCAAGAAGAAAAGCATAAACCTACCTACGGTATTACAACACCAATTAATACCATAAACCCAATTAAAGTGCACCTGGCGGAATACATCAATATATTCAGAGATATACGAAAAGCGAAAAGCTTTAAAGAGGCCTGGAATTATCTTGTAAAGCCTCCAGGATGGACACCTAAATAATTAAATATGAACAATTTAAGAATAGTATTATTGGCATTAGCCGCGATTAGTATTACTGCGCTGTTTGCACAATCCAAGGACACTTTGCTTGGAAAATGGGACGCCAGCTACGACGTAGAGGGCGAAAAAATAAACGTTAGGTATGAGTTTAAGTACAAGAATGGAAAGCTATTGTGCTATACCTTAAATATTAAAGATGATCAAGGAAATGGTGAGGCTTATCATTCCCTTGCCATGTCTGATATTACTTTTCAGCATGGGAAAGGAACCGCACAATACGTCATGGAATACGAAGGAGAGAAGTATGAGGTTGAGGCTTCGCTGCGGTTAATCAACGCTAAAACGTTACAGGTGAGTTACAGTTATTACGGGTACCCGGAGACAGAAACCTGGACCAAATCGAATTAAGGAACACATGAATATCAGAGCGACGTTAAATCAACATCGAATCAAGTTCGGAATCACGTTGGTTCTGATTTTGGTTGAAGCTGCATTGGCTATTCTGTTTCCATTGTTTATTGGTTACGCCATAGATGACGCGATTAATGGCAGTTATAAAGGAGCAATATATTTAGGTATTCTTGGTTTGGCCGCATTGTTCGTGGGCGTAGGACGACGGGTATTTGATTCACGGTTTTACGCACAGTTATATCAAAGCATCGGTTCCAATGCGATTTCAAAAATGGATGCTAACGTTTCTTCCAAGAAGTCTGCACGTTTAGGGATGATCAGAGAACTGGTTGAGTTTTTGGAGAATTCATTGCCTGAACTAATAAGCGCCGCAATTGGCCTCATTGGAGTGATAAGCATCATTTTTACACTGAGTATTCATGTGTTTTATGGAAGCATTATTGTGACGATCATTGTGTTTATGGTTTACCGCATAACGAGTTCAAGAACCATAAAACTCAATAAGGCCTCTAATGATGAATTTGAAAAACAAGTTGACGTAATTTCGAAAAACGATGAACATGTGTTGAATAACCATCTTAAAAACATGATGAAATGGAACATTAAGTTATCCGATCTCGAAGCCATGAATTTTTCGATTTCCTGGATCGTGTTAATGGCTTTCCTCGTGTTGTCTATTGTAATCTCCGTGCATGATGGCATTGTGAAATACGGTGCACTGTTTTCTTTAATTATGTATGTGTTCCAATACATGGAAAATGTAATCAACCTACCGTTATTCTACCAAAACTGGCTTAGACTGCAGGAAATCAAACACCGGTTGGAAGAATTCTAAATCTCCTCTTTCATAGTTTTCTGAAAGGATAGCCGTGAGTATGTTACAAGTCCGGAATGGTCTCTTAGTGCACAACGAGTCTATTCGTTACAGTCCCGAAATGCGTTTGGATACGGACAAAGTAAAGTCCTGGAGCTAAATGTTGAGTTTCGATTTCTACTAGATGTTGTACTTCACCCTGATATTTCATCTGGCCAGAAACGTCAAATAGTCGTACCTCATGTGTCCCAGGTAAATCAATTTGCAGGCGCAATGGTTCATTTTGGGGCAAGGGGTTTGGAGACATAATTATTTTGGTCTGTAAAATTGCATCGTTTAGGCCAACACTTTGTTGCCCGCATAAAGGGGAGACCCATACACCTCTTCCATAGGTGGCGGCATAGATTTCCTGTGTCACTTCATTAATCTCCAGTTCACTAACCTTCACATTGGGTAGGCCTTTGGTAAAGGGTTCCCATTGATTCATGTTCTTATTTCGATAGAAAACTCCGGCTTCCAAACCAAGATAAAGTGTTTCTAAGGTGTCATTTTGCCAAACAGTGGTTAAACTTTGGTATGCGGGTAGATTTTCTTTCCATTGGGTCCAGGTTTCTCCTCCATCTTTTGTAATTAAGAACTTTGTAGAACCTGCAACTGCCAACGCCACCCAATCGGCATGTTGGGGGTGTATGGTAATCGAGTTGATTTCGTAACGGGTTGCATTGCCATACAGTAAACGATCCCACTTGGTTTTACCTCCATCCGTGGTACGATATAAGAAATAGGCTGAAGCAGCATATATGGTATCGCTACCAGTAGGCGCAACTTTAATATGAGAAGGATGGAACTCCTGGGAGATTTCTTCAAACGTTTTTCCAAGATCCGTAGAACGATACACCTTATCATAACCGGCATAGACCGTATTCGTGTCGTTGGGGTCTTTCTCAAAAGGTGTCACCCATTTCCCAGATCCGAATTTAGTGTATAAACCCTGCACAGGCTTGGAAGTTTTACCATCTTCAGAATACACGAAACTTCCATTCTGACTTGAGGCAAATAATGTATGTCTTTTGTTGTCGATTATTACCGTTTCTGTACCATCACCTCCGTGATAATGATGCCATATCCCGTCTTTATATACGGCAGAGCCGTTATCTTGTGCTCCAACTGAAATGATACATGGGTCTGATTGAGATATGCCCAGTCGGTATATTTGTTGAACACCTAAGCCGTTCGAAACATTTTCAAATGAACTCTTGTCAATGGCTTTGCTGCCTGGAGCGTCCATTCTGTACAAACCTCCATCACTGCATACCCAAAGTCGTCCAAGTTTGTCGTACAAGAGTACTTCAATATCTGCATGGGTATATCCAACAGTGGGGAAGCTATTCGAGTATAGATGATGACTCACTATAGAAAAAGACTCAGCAGCATTTAAAGAACGCCAAATATTTATGCCAGCTACATAGATTTCATTACTGTCTGTATTGGATACGGCAATGTCCATATTGCGTGGTGCCTGACCAAGACCGCCTGTGCCTTGCATGGAGTATCCAAGAAGGTTTTTTCCTTGCAGATTTACCTTCTGAAAAGAGAAACCGGTGTCTCGCGAGAGGTATAAACCTTCCATTATTTTTCCTACTGATTGCAATGCATAGACATTGTTAGGAGCATGTGCAGAAACGGCAATCATAATGGGTTGGTTATTTCCATATGGGAAACTCACCTGTGTAAACGTGTTTCCACCATCTTTCGACTTCCAAAGACCATGTCCGGATGCATAAAGGGTCCCAGTGTCTTTGGGATGACGCTCAATGTCGTAACATTTACCGTCCAATACCTGAACCCAGGTTTCGCCCTTGTCAGAGCTCTTGAAGATGCCTTTATACGTATCGGTTAGAAATAGCTCGCCCTCCTTATCCATGTTGGTCTTAATCTGATGAATGTGGCCACGTCCGTCAAATTCTATTTCTTTCCAGGTGTTGCCGGCGTTCGTACTCTTGAAGACTGTTCCGTGACTAACTCCCCAATAATAAATGTCTGAATCAAAAGGATCTATGGCCAGGGAATACACCCTGAGATTAACCATGAAGTCGCTTATTGGAGTCCAGGTATCACCACCGTTTAAGGTCTTCCAAACACCGCCAGTTTGCGATCCAACCAACATATGTTTTTCATTGTTAGGGTCAATTGCAACTGAGGTAAGTCTACCAATTCCCGGGTCAAAAGGCATCAATCCTGTTACTTTTTCGGGCCCTAAAGAGCGCCAGTCACCGTTACATTGAATTTCACTTAAATGAGCATTTTGGTTTAACTGCTGATTGTAGCGTTCAAACGCAGTCGAATAGAATCCCGGACCGTTAACGAATCCAGAGTCGTTCAGAGACCATTTGGCTTGATATTCCCATCTTTTCCAGTTCTTATATCCGGAACCTCGGCCTTTATCGCGGTTTTGGAAGTAGGCATTTGCGGAATCCTGAATTTCTTTAAACCTGTAGGTGCCATCATCGATCATTCGTTGATACGATTGGGCCATGGTATAGGAGTAGATAAAACTTAGACAGAAAAGAAGAAACAGCTTTTTAACGGGTTCAGTCTTGTGGACATGCATATTTAACCATACGATTTTTCGAGCGAAATGGTTGGGAAATTTAATGCATGTTGTCGGCGATAAAAAACCGACCCATGTGTCAATTGGTTGCCTTTTGGACTTTTCAATTCGTCTTCATGTGTAAGAGCAAAGACAAGGCTTCACATAAAACGGTGCGTTTCTCGATAATTTTTCGATACTCATTCTAATCAATACCAACCCAAGTGTCAAAGTGGTTAACACATAAGCGCAAGATTAATTGCAGTTATAATCTTACCTTGATCAACGTATTAATTCACAAAGATTTTCTCTCGAATCACTTCTCCATTTGTCTCGATCTCGACAATATAAACACTGGAGGCCAGGTGGCTTACGTCAAAAGTGTATAGAGTTTGACTAAAGGTAGAAAAACGCTCTTGCCAAATGTACTTGCCATCGTAAGATAACAGGTTAATATTCACAGAACCGGCAATCTTATCCAATTCGATATGAACGTTAGTACTGGCAGGGTTTGGATAGATTTTGATATCGAAGCCCTGGGTTTCATACACGTCAAACAAATCGAGTGCAATGCAGTTCGTATCCGCACAGTTTGCATCGTCAATTTTTTGCAGGCAGAGTTGTGCAGGGCCATAATTTGAATAAGTCCATTCAAAGCTGTTGTCTTCGCTTTGCGTAAGATCCGATGTATTCGGTCCCCACCAATTCTCATTTCCATCGTCAATGGTTTGAGCTTTTACCAGTAGGTTTTCTTGCATCACATTAAGAATAACCGGGTTTATAGGTCTAATATCAATCCAAAGTGTGTCAAAGGCATCTTGTTCCGAACAGTTATCGCTCAATTGAACGATCAACTGCGTGCTATCTGTGTATGTATTGGTATGCTCAGACGAGCTTTGTTGTTGGCCATTCACAAGATACGTATAGGTTGAAGATCTGCCTCCACTCGGTTTAAGGCGTATCGTTGCTTCATAGTCTTTGCACGTCCTTATATCACTTAAGGGCTCGAGCTCTAGTGGTGACCGAATGAAGATTTGCTTTTGCACGAAAGCCGGTTGTGGTGTGCAACCATCGGTTAGTCTTAACGTCAGTGTGGTATCTGAGACGCCTTTAAATTGAATGGAGTTACTGCTCGCCGAATTCCAATCGAAAGTGTAAGCCCTCGATAATCCGCCGGAAGCGTCGGCAGTGTAACTTCCGATCTCTCCAAGACATAACGTGTCTTTTCCAACTATGCTCACTTGTAATAGCGCTCTTGCTGTGAAATCAAAAGTATCCCTTGCAGCCAGGGGTGTACAACCGTCTGTGAGTTCCACATAGAACATACTATCTGCAAACGCCTGAATCGTTCTGGAACTAGAAGTGCTACCATCATCCCAGGCAAAGCTGTACTGATCAGGATCTCCTCCAGAGGCTTTTAGTGTCAGTGTCTGCTGCTGCCCAAAGCAGGTCGTATCTGAACTCGCTAATATCTCAACGTTCAATTCCTTTAATACGGATACCGTGATCCGGGCAGTGTCACGAGGAGCGCTACAACTATCTGTAAGAATAAGTTGATATGTGGTTGTAACCGGCGGATTCACAGAGACAATTGCCTTGTCTGGTAAGCCGTCTGACCATAAATAATGATACGAATCTGGGTTTCCACCGCTTGCAACTGCGATCAGGTCAATTGTAACACCTTTACAAATGGTGGTATCGGCAGGTAGGTTAATTTCAGGTAAACTGCGTACATGAATGGTCTTGTCGACATAAACGGTATCTTCTGAGCAAAAGTCAAACACTCCTACAGTCCACGTTTCTGTGCTGTCCTGCATGCGATTCAACTCGGTGCCCGATTCAACCAGGGAGTTCATCTGCCAAAAAATGGTATAGTTATCCGATCTTCCACCACGAGCTATAGCCGTATTCATTGAAGTCTGCCCAAAACAAATGCGATCATCCCCAACAATGGACAATTGCAGCGGGTCGTTCACATCCAATTCGATGGAAGTACCATTATTTTGGGTTCCGCACCCATTCGAGAGTTGCACATAATACGTGCCTTTGTCGCTTGTTTGAATATCATTTAAATTCAACCTGAATACAGAATCTCCACCCATTAGGAAACGTGTTGCACCCGCACCATTCGGTGTGAAATACCACGAGATTGTACTTCTGCTGTTCCCATTTTGTACCAAATGAAGAGCCGTGTCTTCACCTATACATACGTTAATATTCCGCTCGGGATAGGAGTAAGGTAAAACCGTATCAACCTGTAGCAAGGCTGGAGGTGAAGCTTCCGTACTTTGACAGACATTTGTAGCAGTTATACGATAAAGGTTTGAGTCGCTGGAGGTGTATACCGCTGGTAGCAGAATGAAATCGGTATCGCTGTTTGGTATATCTTTCCAAGTCATCCCAGAATCCGTGCTGACTTGCCATTTTCTGGTTAGCGTAGCTGAACCCGCGGTTACTGCATTGAAACCGAAGGCAGAACCACTACACGTGAGCGTGTTTCTTGGGTTTCGGGTAAAATAAGGTGGAGTGATGGACGAATTGGTTTCAAATTCAACGGCGGTACTTCTAGGTCCTTCAGCACCGTTTGCAGCAATAGCCGATACTGCGACCCAATACGACTGTGTATCGTTTAATCCCCGCAATGTGAACGAGGTATTCGACGTAGTTCCCATTAGCTTCATTAATCCACTGTCGTTCCTGTACACATTATAAGAAGTAGCGTTCGATATTGGATTCCAGGTAATGTGAAGTTGTTTGCTGCATGCAATAGCGGATGGGGTAGGGCCGGTTTGAAAAATATCAAATACAGCATCGCTGCTGTCTGCCCATGTACCTTGTTCGATTTTAATCAAAGCTTCTGCGGTAGCAACGGTAGAAGGGCAATTCTGCCAGATGAAATAACCCGTATTGAGATTTACCGAAGAAGAGATCACATTCCAGGAAGCCCCTTTGTTGGTGCTGTAAGACAGTCTGGCATTTCCACTTAGACCTGGCGCATCCCAGCGAATAATTTGACGTCTTGAACTATTCGAAGGTGGCAACCACTTTTCACCACCATTAGGATAGACAACTCTTAATGCCGTGTCTTGTTGCAACCAGTTCATGCTAAACTCTTCGCTTCCGGATGGAATTTGAGTGCCGCGCACCTGGTATATATAATATCTACTGGTAGGTGAAGAAATCGTTACTTGTTCAATGTTATTCAGGTTGTCCGTTCCCCGGGTGGCTGTTGCGGTTGGGGAGTTGGGGTTAAGTGTCCAGGGACGTATGGTGTCTCCTGCATCATCGATGAGTAGCAGGTCTAAATCGTTGACTAATGTTTTACTGGCTGAAGTGGAGGCTTCTACATCCGAATAGCACATCATTACTTTGAATAGGTGTGGCGATTGAACAAAAATCGTATCGGTGAAGACTCCATTTTGTCTGAGCGCCCCAACTCTATAGTTGCTGTCGTTAACAATATTGGCCGCAACATATCCATTTAGTCGACCAAATCCATACTGATAATCGGGTCCTGATCGGCCTAAATCATCTGCAGCGTTACACAGTACTCCTTTTATGAGGTGTGCCGGTGGCACGGTGTCTTGTAATTCCTTATACAATTGTGTAATCAGAGCCGCTGTGCCAGAAGTACCCGGACAAGACATACTGGTACCATTGTATCCACCCCGATAGGTGTTGTTCGGGAAGGTACTGTAGACGTCAACACCTACAGCTGTGATTTCGGGTTTAAGTCGCCCGTCTCTTACCGGGCCATAGCTGCTAAACCAGCTGTTGGCATCTGTGAATCGCACCGCACCCACGGCGAGCGAGTTCTTACTGGATTGATATCCGCTACCAACCGTTCCATAGCCTCCGGGACGACAATTGCTACTTCTGCTATTTCCAGCAGAGTATACGTGTAACAGGTTTGGGTACTTGTTTGTAAGACGATCGAGTGCCACAGAAGTATTGTCGTATGTGCCACGTCTGGTACAGTTATCCGAAGATGAGTTGTATCCGTACGAATTTTGAGTGAATTCGATACCGTACTTTCTTGCGGCTGTATCCATTTCGGTGGTAACACTTCCAAAGAAATCATACGAATAAAATGTAGCTTCAGGAGCCATTCCCATGGCATTGGGGTCTTTGATTCCGGCACCGAGCATGGTTCCAGCAACGTGCGTTGCGTGCCTTCCGTTGTTGTTATTAACGAATCGGTCTATGCGTGTATGTCTGTATTGATAATCGATATGATCGTCTGCACCGCCACCATCCCATTCGCCCATTACCACGCCTTTGCCGGTTAATTGATACGGGCCATTTACCGTGTTCAGTAAAGGTACTCTGTGGTTGGTACGTTCCCTCAGGTTATGGGTTTCCAACGACGGAGCTGGAAGTTCCACCCAATAAACAAACGCTAACTGAAGCAGTTGACTGAATGATTCTGTGCTGAGCTCTATGTTAATACTTCGATTGAGGTGGTTGTAGGTGCTTAGCGTCCCATAGGATTCCAGTGTTTCTTGAATTGCATTATTGTAATGATATAGATTGATTGTTACCTCTATGCGTTCTCCAAATGACCCAATAGAATCCGATAAATATGGATCAATTTTCCATATGGGTGGCAGATTGTAATAATCAATTTCAGACGAAGCCTCGTTTAAGCCTAAGTGCACAAGGGCAACCTCTGGGTTCAACCAGTACACAACCTGTTGTTCTGGCAGCCGACTGGATTTCTTGCGGTGTGCTAAACCATAGAAACGGCCATTCCATACAGCTTGTTTGTTCGCTTCAAGGAATTGATTGGGTTGCAGGAGCTCCAGATTGAGTTCACCATTTTTAAGATTAACCGTTTGAGCTTCGGTTTGAAGAATAAAAGCAATGGTTAAAAAGGACAGTGAAAGAAGTAGTTTTCTTAGCATAGCAGATGCATCAGTAACAAATTGTTAACAAAAATAGCGGACTTAACTCGCAATAATATCAGCGAATTGTCAGAGGAAACGATGGTTTTGAGTTTAGTACTCCATTTCATGTAAAAGAGGTGATGGGATTGAAAGGAAGATTTTCAAAATCAAACATTGGGATAAGGTTAGTTGGTTCGTGAGCGTTAGAGCATTCGATTCGAGGATTCATGCTCAATACTCATGCTCATTACTCAATTGTAGCGAGGAGCAGATTAACGCGCATTCGCTCGTTGTTCTGAAGTGGACGCTTTACCCAAGTCCAGAGCCGTTACACGGCTATATTTTTTATTTCCTTTTCGATTTGAAGTGAACTTCATCGAAAAATTGGAAATAAAAAAAGCCACGCAATGCGTGGCTCTGTTCTTGTAGCGAGGAGCAGAATCGAACTGCCGACCTCAGGGTTATGAATCCTGCGCTCTAACCATCTGAGCTACCTCGCCAAAACGGAGTGCAAAATTAGTATTCTTTGCATTTAACAAAACAAAAAAATGCGAATTATTTTTAAGACGATTTAACCTTGTGGCAACACCACATTCCGAATGCTATGTTAAGGTTACATTGTTGTTAATTAATTGTTGTTCAATTTGTCTACTTTTGCACCACGTTATAAAAAGGTATGAATTCAAAACGCATATTAATTATTCTGGTTTTTGTTTTAAGTTTCACCCACTCGGCATTTGCCTACCTTGATCCAGGTTCTGGAAGCTACATCCTTCAAATGCTTGTTGCTGGTTTTCTTGGTGGACTTTATGCCATCAAGTTATACTGGGTACGTATCAAAAACTTTTTCAGTGGAAAATCAACTATCGAAGACGATTCATTTGAAGAAGTAGCTGATGAATAAACTAAACGCGTCTTTCCGAGACCCGGCCGGCTTCATTTTCATAGAAAACAATCAGGTATTCCGACAAATTAACCCTGTTGGGGCAGAGGAGTACGATCTGATGATGGATACAGGCCTATACATAAGCCTTACCAAAAAGAACTATTTAATCGCTCATGAAGAGGTCGAAAATCGAAACGATACGGCCTACAAAACGATTAAACCAGACCACCTGCCCTTTATTTCATATCCGTACGAGTGGTCGTTTGGCCAACTCAAAGATGCGGCACTTTTAACCCTTTACATCCAAAAGGCGGCACTCAAGAAGGAAATGTCGCTTAAAGATGCTTCGGCTTACAACGTGCAGTTCATAAAAGGTAAACCACTTTTTATTGATACACTGTCGTTTGAAACGTATGAAGAAGGTAAACCATGGGTGGCGTATAAGCAGTTTTGCCAACATTTCCTGGCACCACTTGCTTTGGCAAGTTACCGTGATATCCGTGTGTTTCAGTTGCTAAAATCCAACATTGATGGCATCCCGTTAGACCTGGCATCCACATTACTGCCACGTAAAACGCGTTTGAAATTTTCTATTGCCACACATATTCACTGGCACGCAAAAACGCAACAGAAATATGCCGACAAGCAGACCAATGAAAAGAGTGGGAAAGGAGTAAGCAAAATGGCTATGATGGGATTGATTGACAATCTTATTTCAGCAGTTAAGAACCTCAACTGGAAACCGAATGGTACGGAATGGGGCGAGTACTATACATTTACGAATTACACCGACTCGAGCTTCGACGAGAAAAAAAATCTGGTAGGGGAATTCATTGATATAGTTAACCCTAAAAGTGTTTGGGATCTTGGTGCCAATGATGGAACCTTTAGTTCAATCGCTGCGCTAAAAGGGATTCACACCGTTGCATTTGATATCGATCCGATTGCAGTAGAAAAGAACTACCGCAGAGTACGTCAGGACGGTATTGACATGTTGCCGTTACAATTGGATTTAACCAATCCGAGCAATGCCATAGGTTGGGCACACGAGGAGCGCGATAGCCTGGAACAACGAGGAAAGGCCGATGTGGTTATGGCCTTAGCCATCATTCACCACATTGCCATCAGTAATAATGTGCCACTGCCAAAGATTGCAGAATATCTGGCTCGACTTGGTGAAAATGTAATCATCGAATTTGTACCGAAAGAGGACTCGCAGGTTAAAATCTTGCTTTCGACCCGCGAGGACATTTTTGTGGATTATGACCTCGAAGGATTTGAAAAAGCCTTCACACCATATTTCGACATCGTCGAAAAGAAAACAGTTGGCGACTCTGTTCGCACACTGTATTTGTTAAAAACGAAGAAGTAATCGTATGTTTAAAGCCAAGCCATGGCATAGCCTGTTTTTTGCATTGTTTCCACCAATTTTTCTGTATTCGCAGAATATTGAAATGGTGCGCTTTGCCGACGTAGTCAAGCCACTAGTCATCATTGTAGGCCTTGCCGTTGTATTGTTGGTTTTAACACGGTTTATCTTTAAATCCTGGACAAAGGCTGGTATCATTACATCATTGATTATGCTGCTGGCGTTAAGCTTTGGCCCATACTATGAGTACTGTCGAACGTGGGAAATACCGTTTTACCCAAAAAACATTCGCTGGGATCACAATTTCTATAAATGGTCTAGTCTTGCCCTCATTACACTCACATCCTGGAGGTTGATCAAGTCGAAAAGTAAACTGATCAAAACAAATTCGTTGCTCAACTTCGTTTCTGCCTTGCTTCTGGTATTCAGCTTATTCGGTATTGTTCAGTTCAAACGCAATGAAGCCAAAACCGCCGATGAGGCATTTAAAAAAGTGGTTTCTGATACATCACAAGGCATTCAAAAAGTGCGCCCATCGATTTACTACCTGGTGATGGATGCGTATGGTCGTGACGATGTTTTGAAAGAATACTTCAATTATGACAACTCGTGTTTCACCGACTACCTGAGGGAAAAAGGGTTCTACGTGGCCGATAAAGCCATTTCGAACTATGGACAGACGTTTCTGTCTATCCCAACAGCCTTAAACATGCAGTATGCCGATTCAATGGTGGAGGTGTTGGGCGAAAAACATCAGAGTCGTTGGCCAATGGCTAAGTTTCTGAATAACAATAAGGTAGTAGAGATTTTACGCGGTCAGAAATACAAGTCGATTTCATTTGATGCATCCATGTTCGAAGTGGTCTATTATAAAGGTGCAGATCTGTTCCATCAAACACCAGGAACCAAATTCAGCCTGTATCAAAATGAGTTGATCAACATGTCCGTAATTCGGGCATTCAATAGACGCAAACGCATCGTAACTGCCTCACCGGAAGACTTCCACCGAAGAAAAATACTGGAAGCATTTAGAGTGATGGAAACGATTCCCAAACGTCCCGAGCCCTATTATGTGCATGGTCATGTACTGGCGCCGCATCAGCCGTTCCTGTTTGATAAAGATGGAAACCCTACGGATATTGGATACGACTATACTATTTGGAGACCGTTCAAAAAAGACTCGGATAACTCTGGCTATAAAAAGGGATATATCGAACAACTGCAATTCGTGAACAAGAAATTGACCAGCCTAATCGATAAGATACTGGAGGAGTCTAAGGTCCCACCAATCATCATTCTTCAAGGGGATCATGGAAGTTGCTCCGAGCTGCGAAATCATGAAGGATTTGAACACAATGACTTCAGAGAACGGTTCTCAATCATTAATGCATACTATTTCCCAGACCAGGATTATTCCATGCTCTACGATAGCATCAGTCCGGTAAACTCGTTCAAAGTGATCATGAACAAGTATTTCAACCGCAATTATGAGCTGGAAGAAGACCGCGCTTATTATTCCGATTGGAATTATCCGTACTTAATGCACGACGTTACAGACAGCATTAGGTAAATCTTTTTATTGCCTTTACATACCGACTTCTATCTTTGAAGCCGAAGAAAAGAACGCTAATGATCATTCGAAGTAAGGCTCCTTTGCGCATTGGTTTAGCCGGCGGCGGCACCGATGTAAGTCCTTTCGCCGACATATATGGTGGTAATATCTTAAATGCTACGATTAACCTCTATGCACACGCCACAATTAAGCCCACAAACGATGGGAAGATTTCATTACAGGCGATGGATCAAAAGGTTT
>DIYD01000120.1 GCA_002428905.1 Bacteroidetes bacterium UBA6063
TAATCGATGACAGCAATTGATCATAGATACCTGTGATAAACGCTATGGTACCTCCAGATACTCCCGGTACAACATCGGCAGCCCCCATGGCCATACCTTTTAGAAAAATTAACAGTGATCGTATCATATTGTCGTGGTTTTTCTCGTTTACATCTAAAACCGAGCAAAGCTAAGGTTTACATCTTATTTTTGAAGAAATGAAACGCCGACACCTATATCTTTTTTTGACCTTGTTATTAACCTCGTTTGTGTTGAGTTCCTGTGGTTCTCAGCGTACCGTAAAGTACAAGGCCAAGAAAAATTGCAATTGTCCGGGTGGATTCTAGGGTCGACCAGGCTGCTTTTTGACCATCACAATTCACGGCATCATGAAGTATTTAATTGTTTTTCTTGCCCTCTCATTTCTTACTATACCGGCATGCATACAAATGAATGAGGCGTATGAGGAAACAGTTTCAGAAGCCGTTGCAGTTGAGGAATACATCGTTCCTTCCGATACGCATTGGACAGCATATGGCAACGAACCCGGTTGGAGATTGATGATCCTTCGTTACAAAAACGACTCGCTTTCGTACCATCTTCTTGCCAACTATGGTCAGGAGATATACACGGGTAATTGCCTAAAGCAAGAATTCGGGGCCGACAACTACTCGACCTATGCACTATACCATGCGGACAAACGCAGCGGTACCGCTCAATTCACCCAGGGTAAATGTATCGACGATGCCGATCAGGAATTCGAGTACCAACTCACCTTGACCTGGAAAGAAAACCGTTGGAACGGTTGCGCAAATAATAAAATTACCCGCTGATTAACAGTGTGTTACACAGATTTCTTACACCAGCAAAATACCCCTGACACAATCTGACACCAAGGCCGGCTAGGTTTGCATTTAAGTAACAAATTAAACAGTAAAACAATGACAAACACAGTTAACTGGTTTGAGATCCCAGCGACGGATTTCGCCAGGGCCAAAAAATTTTATGCAGCGGTACTAGAGACCGAAATTACGGACATGCCAATGGACAACATGCAGTATGGTGTGTTTCCATTCGACAACACTAACCCAGGTGCAGGTGGAGCCATCATGCAAATGGAAGGTGTTAAGCCATCTCAAGATGGAACAACGGTTTACCTCAATGGAGGTGAAGATTTAACTGGAGCACTAAATCGTGTTGAACCTGCTGGTGGCAAAATCATTATGCCCAAGACGTCAATAGGAGAAAACGGCTTTATGGCTCAGTTTATTGATACAGAGGGTAACAAAGTGGCGTTGCACTCTATGAATTAATCACTTAAGGGTTTCGAATTAAGGTAGTGAATGGCATGGTTCACTACCTTTGCTTTATGTCTCAACTCGCTCGACTTATAGCTATTCTCACCTTGTTAAAATCAAGACGGGTATTGACGGCCACCGAAATGTCGGAACGGTTTGATGTGAGTATTCGAACAATCTACAGAGACATCCGCAAACTAGAAGAAGCCGGCATACCGGTTACCACCATTGAAGGCAGGGGGTACACCTTAATGGATGGTTATACCGTAGCTCCCGTCCAGTTTACAGAAAAGGAAGCCAATGCCCTCATCACTGCCCATCACCTTGTACGACAGTCGAAAGACCAGTCGTTTGTCAACGACTTTGAAGATGCCATTACCAAAATTAAATCGGTTTTTAGAACATCAATTCTGGAGCAGAGTGAGATTCTGGATGAGAAAATTGCCGTAATCAATATTCACCGTGAGCAATTTGCCAGCAACGCTCTTTCTGAAATTCAACTGGCCATTATCGGGCAAAACTTCATTGAAATTGATTATCAAAAACCAACGGATGACACGCCATTATTTCGAAAGATTGAGCCTTACGCCATGTACTCCGTCAACAACAAGTGGATTTTGGTAAGTTGGTGCTACCTGCGCAAAGATTACCGCGCATTTCGAATAGACCGTATTCGCCGTTTCAAAATTCTAAGCGAGCAGTTTGAAGATCGCGGATTCAACCTGCAGATGTATTTTGCCATGGATCGTTACGACGGGCATAAATCATAAGTACATATATTTGATTTTGAAATGCAGCGTTTGTCTTGCTTGTAGCTTCTTAAAAGTGCTCCATGAATCGAAGTATAATCACATTCCTTATCATTTGTTCTTTGTGCGTTAGCTGCAACCCGGATGAGGACGTACAGCCAGCAGAAGGACTGCGCCACAACTGGGATTTTCCGGTGGGTGTTGCTCTAACGGATTATGCCATTGACCGTACCACTACAGATTACCAACTCATCCTGAAGCATTTCGACCGCATCACTCCTGAGAATGCGTTAAAAATGGAGAATACCTGGCTCGACCAGAAGCATTCGCCTGATTCTAAGCCCTGGATGTTACGTTCTGTAAAAACGGAAGATTTACAGTTTCATGGTCACCCATTGGTTTGGCATAACCAATTGCCGGATTGGCTCGATTCCTTTGAAGGGGATGCAACCGCGTGGGACGATCTACTTCGTACATACATAACCAGTGTCGTTTCTTTTTTTGGTAATTCAGCTCAAAGCTGGGATGTGGTGAATGAGGCTTTTCTTGAAGATGGATCGTTGCGCAATACCATTTGGAAGAAACATCTGGGCAACGCCTATATCGAAAAAGCGTTTCAGTATGCTCATGAAGCCAACCCGAATGCTTTATTGTTTTACAACGATTACAATCTGGCTTCGAGTCCGAAAAAGCTTAAGGCCGTTCTAACGTACTTCACGCGTTTAAGACAACGAGGCGTCCCTGTGCATGGTATTGGCATGCAAATGCATATCGCTATAAACTATCCGGAGAATCATCTTATTGACGATGCATTCCATGCGGTCATCTCCAGTGACTTTAAACTACATGTCTCAGAACTCGACATTTCCGTAAACCCTTTTGGTCGGGAAATCACTACGGCCAATGAAGAAATGTTACACCGGCAACGAGACAAGTATCTGGCCATCTTTACCATGTATAGTCGCATCCCAACACACTACCAACACGGCATAACGGTTTGGGGGTTAAAAGACACCGACTCCTGGATTCCTGGTCATTTCAACCGTACAGATTTTCCGCTTTTGTTTAACCCTGATTATACCCATAAACCTGCACTTAACGCGTTATTACAAAAATGAAACGAGTTCTATTCATCTCTATTCTAATCGGTTCTTTTTCCATTTCCAGCCTTGCACAGATGTCTGTCGGATACTTGCCATTCGAATCCATTATATCGATCTCTACCCATTCGGATCATTTGATCTGGGGAGAGCTCCGTATTCAATCAAACACTTTTTTTGGTAATGTGGTTACAGAGCCTTCGCTGAGATGGAATTTTAAGCGTGAACCACTTGCCAATTATTATTTTGGTGCAGGATTGGCAGCTAATCCGTTCAACGTCACTCAAGACCTGCCGTTGATTGACGGATATGCCATCGCATTTGGTTCAAGAATTAAACCGATAACGAAGTACCCTAAGATTCAGTTAATCTTTGAGATATCGCCTTACGTGAACCGTTACTTTGATGGTGGTACGTTGAAATCGCACCTGGGGGTGGCCTATCAGTTCTAAGCCTTATTTGATGGTTTTGCCTTGCCGCTTACGCAACGTGTACATGGCAATAGCCACTACAAATGCTCCAATCATTAGATACACACGTTGGTTAAAACCGCCTTCTTCACGGTAGGCGATAAATCCTTCCACGGCTGCAACCGCCGCAACAGCCAGCCAGATGATCTGAATAATTCTATTTAGCTTCTTCATACTCTTCTACGTTTTCTTTCACAGCTACTGGTCCGGCAGGACGAAGAATTTTGTATCGGGTAAAGGTCTCGTTACTTTCGAAACCGTCTCCACGCAGTGTTTCTCCATCTCGAATAATGCGCACAAAGGTATTGGTATAAATCTTTTTAGCCTCCTGATCCCAGAACAGTTCTTCACTCCGCAATTCCTCCCCTTTACGGTTATATACCCGCACACTATCGGTAAGTTTGATTAGTTTCTTATGCTCATAGTTCACGCCATAGGCTGCAGAAAGTCGGCTATCTATGTTGCCATACGGATCATAAAACTCTGCATAAACACCTTTGGGCATCTCGGTGTACGCTTCCTCGATATTCGGATAACGAATCATCACCGGAGCTTTGATTGTTGCTTTTAGTCGGGCCGAATCGGTATAGTTGATGGCCACATCTTTTGCCTCTTCAACGCTTAAATCCTCTTTGGTTTCCAATAATCGTTCAAGCTCGGATGAATCTGTCTTTCGGCAAGACATAAAAAAGCCGGTTACTCCAATCAACACGATGATGAATAACCGGCTCATTTCTGTAGTTCTATACTGCAATTACTTGCTAAATCGTACGATTGTGCTTACCCCAAAGCAAGGTACCACAAACGATCCGCCTTCTGCAACTGGGAAGTTCTTAAAGAACGCATCCGTCTGCGACACAAATCGACCTCTTGCCTGAGCGATTATAGCGTCAGCTTGTTCCGCAATGCTCGGATCAACAGTTTTCGCTTTCAAGGCCTTGTCGGCAGCAGCCCAGTATACACTTGCACCATCAATGCCATCGGCGTTACACGCGCTCACACCTTTCATATACACACTTGCAATGATCAAATGAGCTGAACCGTTATTGGGGTTAATCGCCAACGCCTTATTTGCATATTTACGAGCCTCAGCGTACTTGCTTTTCTTATAGGACAAGCCTGCCAACGTCTGGTATGTCTCCTCCATTTTGGTGCTATCCGACAATTCATCAACACCCTTTAAGTACCAGGAGATTGCCTCATCCTTATCGTCTTTACCCAGGTAGCTCTTTGCAATACCTATTGCAGCTTCGCCTGATGGCTCGATACCGTAGAGCTTAACTGCTATATCAAGAGCGTAATCGGTCTTATTACACTTCGCAACATCAAGCAGATTTGATACCTTTTTTAGTAAGGCTACATCCGAACCGTTTTCATCGGTCTTTGGCTTGAAGAATTCTTCAATCTTCTCACAGGTAAGGTAAGGACGCATCATTTTGGTTACGATGGTATCTGTGCCCACCCACTTCGCTTTTTTCTTACCACTGTTCTCCAGGTTGTAGTCAATGATATCCTGTAGCTGGAAGTACAGCATAAACAATGAATCTAAGCTGTACTTTTTCTTTTTGTGCATCTTAATAGCTGCCTGCATGTAGTATTTAGGTGTGCTCGATTCTGTAGCATTACCCAATTCGGACACACTCATTTCAAACAGCTTCATTGCAGAATCACGTAGTGCAGGCTTAAGCTTAAAGAGGTCGTTTGCCTTTTTTGCGTTCACCTTAGCCGCATCACCCCAGTGTTTGATGCGCGCATCGTACGTTAAAATGATGGTATCAATTAAACCATCTTTACGCACGTCGTACTGTTCCTTATCGTTGTCTTTAAGATGTTTAAGGTATTTTTTACCAATGTACGCACCATTCCATGTGATACGTTTTGATCTACACGGAGCATTGTTAAACAGGTAGTACCAGTAAGGATAAACCTCCACGTAATTCTTTTGCTGGTAGTACTGATTGAACATCGCTTCGTTCTTTACCGTCATCACGCTGTCGGTTCCGAATTTAGGACCACAATCCTGTTGTCCAAAAACCGCCGCTGAAACCAATATCAAACTTGCGGTCATCCATGTTTTAATGCTTGCTTTCATATTCAATGTTATTTTCAACTTTACTATTGATATTTTCGTTTGTTAAACCATTTATCGGTTAGAGTTAATCCAAGTTTTATGCCAAAGATGTTTTCCTGAATCATACCATCCACGTTTTCGCCACGAATCAGGTATTCAAAACCCAGGTTAACTCTGGATATCATCTTATACTTCTCTCCTTCAATGGCATACACCCGTGTTATTGGGAAGCCAAAGCCAAGGCTTACGGCCATTTCGTTTACCTGAGAACCTACAACGCCCGTATAATTCGCTTGCGAACGCAATCCCCAATAGATTCGGGTAAACTTAAAGTAGTCTCTTGCCTTTTCTGAAAAATTCGGATAACTGGAATTCATTTCATCTATTAATTGAAAATAGCCGCCAATGGTAAACGTTTGTTGATCAAAAAACGGATTAGAATTCCTAAAGGCCGTAATATCGGCCCACTTACCTCGGTTGTATTCAACGCCTACAAGCCACTTATTTTCAGCGCCTAACGAAAGTGCTCCACCGTATTCCAGTGGCATGTTACGCTGCAACTCTTCTCCCGTTTTTGTGCTTACCGTATCGATGAAGTAATTACCGGTATAACTGTAGGTCAACGACTGTTCGTCTGTAGAAACAGTTACCGTTGATTGCGGGCTGGCGTGTAGTCCGATGGTAAACTTGGTTTTCTTTCGAATTCGTCCAGCATATTGTACACCAGCATTCCATTTTACCCCGCTGTAGTAGCTTATCGCTTCGTTACGCACGCTATACAATTCCTTGTTTTCCTGAAATTGCTTATCAAATTGCGTTTGGATGTTTCCAGATAAAAAGCTGGCACTAATTCCTACGGAGAAGTTCTTAAAAACCGCTGCGCCAAGCCCTACACGAAACTGGTTAATTCCGCCATGCCCGGAAAAAAGATTCGTTACATTAATACTATCTTCTACCGCCGTTCCGGGAATACTATATGCCAAATCCGTCAACCGATTAATATTCGCCGAAAACCCTATTTTGTTCTTCACGCTAATGGGGAAGCCCATTCCGAAATAACCAAAATCACCGGTGATCTCGTCGTTTTCTTTATCACCCGCGCGCTGATTGATGAAGTTTAAGTAACTGCCGGTTTGTAAGGTGGTTTGTTCGAGGGCATGCAATGAAGCAGGGTTTACTACACTATAGTCTCCCTTTGACTGAACCGTTGAAGACAGTCCGCCCATAAACTGTTGGTGCATAAAACCCTGAGGTTCCATTAGACCATAGCTTCCGAATGTATACGGGGAACTCACTGCCTGAGCAGCTGACTGCTCTGTCGAGGCTAAAACCAATAGACTACTTAGCAGTAGAATTACGAAGTTTCTGTTCATTAAATTTTAAAATTTTATGCAGCCCTAGCAGTACTAAATTTTGGTTCGCGAATATCTCCTTTTTAAGATGATTGACAAAATACCCTGCTTCTCCACCGCAAACCACTGATTTTAAGCCCGGAAAGGCCTCTTCGTACCTTGAAATTGCACCATCAACTTCATAGGCTAATCCGTTTATGACGCCACTTGCCATGCTTTCCTCCGTATTCTGTCCGTAAACCTCATGAAATTCATAATCGTTGACCAGGGGCAGTGCACTGGTAAATTCGTCCATCGCTTTGAAGCGCAATCGTGCTCCCGGACTAATATTCCCGCCCAGGTATCGATTGTCTTTTGTCAACACGTCAAACGTGATACACGTTCCTGCATCGATAGCCAGTACCGGATCATTGGGATATAGAAACCGGGCTCCGATAACCGCTGCAATCCGGTCCTTACCTAATGTCTTCGGTGTTTTGTACTCATTGGTTATTGGCAACGACGTGCGATGATCCAGAAAAAGAGTCGGATGTCTTCCTTGCCAAAAGGCAATGATATCGTCATTCTCTACCCGTACCGAGCTAATAACAACCGACTGTATATCAAATTCTTGAGACACATGCGCAACTTCCTGCATGGCGGACTTCGTTCTGAATACCTTGTGAATACCATTATTGATAAACACTGCGGATTTAACCGAACTGTTCCCTATGTCAATTACGAGTTCCATATGATATCTGCTTCGTTATGGCCGAAAGAACGTTGTATACCGTCTTGCTCTATGGTTAAATTACCCATCAAATCTACACCCAATACTACAGACTGCTTTCCATTCACGATGATGTTATCGTTTCTTTTATATAACTGACTTACGTATAACGTGTGGATTTGTTGCACTCCACCCGGACGTTTTGACAAGAGGTAGTATTTCTCTATGAACTCACTACAAGCGTTTACCAACGGCAATGGCTCTGTGGTGGTGGCACCTTCCAGATGCATTGAAGTAACATTGCGATCAACTAAAAATGACGATTGTTTAACGTTTACACCTATACCTATTATAGACTTAGGTACAGCGCCCAGTACGTTTTCGATGAGTATACCTGCTATCTTTTTACCCTCTACATAGATATCGTTGGGCCATTTAATAGTGACTTCGTGTTTTGGCAGATACTGCTGCACGCATGCCCGCACGGCTAAGCCAATACAGAATGATAACGCATTTAATCCGTTTGCCACTAAATGAGCAGGCTGGAGGTAAACACTGAACAGGGCATTTTGGCCGGGCTTACTCTCCCAAGCTTTACCCGACTGACCTTTCCCTACCGTCTGATAATCGGTGCATACAATACAGCCTTCCAATACTTTTTCTTCGCTTAGTTTTGACCGAAGGTAATCGTTGGTAGATGTTACCTCGTCGAGGTAAATCATTCTTTGACCAACAAACAACGTAGAGGGGCTGAGTTTCTGCAAATTTTGCCGATTTTTGCCGGCAAATTACGCAAAACATATTCTATGCAGAAAAAAAATCCGACAGTAGATCAATTGGCTGATATCGTTGTTTTCGGTATGCTCGAAAAGAAGGCACACAATGTGGTCAAAATTGATTTACGTGAACTTACAACGTCGGTTACCGATATTATGGTTATCTGTCATGGCGAAAGCGACCGACAGGTCACTGCTATCGCAGACAGTGTGATTGATGAGGTAAAAAAGCAAACCGGAGAAAATGCCTTTTCGAAAGAGGGGTACACCCAGGGGGAGTGGGTGCTTGTTGACTATGTAAACGTAGTTGTTCATGTTTTCAAGCAGGATATGCGTGATTATTATGGCATAGAAGAGCTTTGGGCGGATGGAAAAATCCAGGAAATCACCACCGATTAGAACTGATAGTCACTCAATTACAGGTTTGACATAAGCATAATACAAGCATAACAATTTCGCTGTTACAGTTGGGTTGTTAGTCCTATATTTGCCTTCTGGTTATGCGCCACATTTTTACTCTAATCCTATTGTTTATTGGCCTTGCGTGTTGGGCTCAAAGTTCCTTTTCAGAAAAGACAACTACGGCCTCTAATGTACGTCTTAACGTAAGCAATGTAGGCACTTTTGGTAATGCATTTCGAGGCTATCGCGATGGCAGCGGGAATCAAAGCTGTGAATATCCTGCAGGATCTGGTATAGAACACCTTTTTGAAGGTGGGATTTGGGTTGGTGGCCTGATTGATGGCTCACTGGTATCGGTTTCTACTTCGGCTTACGACGCGCCAGCCGGTTACGCAACAGGACGCGGTGGATTTGAATTTACGGCTCCTGTAGGTGCCACGCTTCAAGAAAGATCTAACCTGTTTAACAGTCCGTTTTTTACTCCCGATGCAGTTTCACATCAAGACTATGTAGCACATTTTTCAGACTCCAACTTGTTGGTTCCTGGCACACAAATTCCGATCAACTCCCATACACAGCCGCTGAATTTGGCAGTGACTATGGAGACCTATAACTGGAACTATTCGTTCAGTGATTTCTTTGTGATTGCGAACTTCAAGGTAACCAATTTAAGTGCGAGCGTTATAGACAGTGTGTATTTTGGCATGTGGACAAACACCGTTGTGCGTAACACCAATTTAACACCAGCGGGCAGTGGTGGCTCCGCCTTCTATAATAAAGGTGCAAACGGCTACATGGACACATTGCATATGGCTTATTGTTATGATCATTCGGGCGACCTAGGTTTCACGGAAAGTTATGTGGGCCAAAAGTTCCTGGGGGGCGAGGACAAAACCGGCTTCTTACACCCTACCACTGCAGATTATTTCAAGGTGCACTACAATACCTGGGAGTTTAACAACACGACCAATCCGGTGTTCTTCTTACCGAATTCCGAACCGGCTCGCTACGTTAAGCTCACGTCGGGCTTAAATCATCATAAATGCTGGGACAAAAATTCGACGCAGGATCCAGATTGTGGCTCACAAAGCTTTAGCGACCAAATAAACAATGCGGGCAACCGCGCTGATCTACTCTCCGTAGGCCCTTTCCGCAGCCTTGCTCCGGGTGAGTCCATCACTGTGGCCTATGCATTTGTAATGGGCAAGAAATTCGAAGATGGTGAGCCGAATTCAGCAAACAACCGTGTTCAACAAAAGATTATTCGAGACAATGCAGACTGGGCTCAGGTAGCTTTCAATGGTGAAGATAAAAACTTCAACGGTGTATTGGATGATGGTGAAGATGCCAATGGCGATGGGGAAATTACACGATACATTCTTCCAGCTCCACCAGATATTCCACAAACCAGGATCGTAACCAACGAAAACTCAATCGACATTTACTGGTCGGACAATGCAGAATCCAGCATTGATCCGATTACCTTAGAAAAAGACTTTGAGGGATATCGTATTTATATGACTCAAGTCGGATTTGACGTGACTCAAGTTCCGAATCTGGCTGAAGACTTAAAGAAAATTGGCGACTGGGACATGGCGGGTAACGGCCTCTTTAACGAAACAGGTTTCGAATCAATCAAACTGGACGAACCGATTACGTTTGAAAACGACCCGATCACCTATCAATATAAGTACACCATTGATAACATCTTAAATGGGTGGCAGTACGCCATTTCCGTATCGGCTTACGATCGCGGAAATGAAAATAGTAATCTCGAATCACTGGAGAGCAGTTTGCTTAGCAATAATTTCAGGGCATTCGCTGGCAAACCCATCAACTCGAACATAGAAACAGACGCTCCTTTTGTTTACCCAAACCCGTATTATGCTGGAGCGGCCTGGGAAGGTCAAAGTAATTTTCAAGAGCAGAGTAGAAAAATATTCTTTGCGAATCTACCTGAACATTGTACGATTCGCGTATTTACAGCAGCCGGGGATTTTATCGATGAGATTGAGCACGATCAAGCGTATACAGGGTCCGACACACGCTGGCATCAAACGTTTGCCGCTGAAAATGATCAAAACAACGTATTTAGCGGTGGAGAACACGCCTGGGACCTGCTCTCAGGCCAAAGTCAAATCATAGCAAGAGGTATATATATTTTTACAGTTAAAGACCATGATACGGGCAAACTGACGCAAGGGAAGTTTGCCATTATTAAATAGCATATTATAATTCAAGTCATATGAAAACGTTTTCCTTTAAATCGATCATTGTTGCACTGCTTGCCGTACTAAGTGTATCGGCTTATGCGCAACACCCTAAAGTTACAATCAAACAGGTTCAAGAGGTATCACAAGCAAAACTGAATGCGTGTAATGACACTTCGGCTTATTTCGGTGACACTGTTACGGTTGTTGGTGTAGTAGTTCAGGATGCCAACCTAATTGATGTTCCTTCAAGTTCTGTTCAAGGTGGTTTCAGACCATTTGTTCACATCCTTGACACATCAAACAACGGAGCAAGCGGAGATTTTCGTGGGCTTCAGGTAATGGGCGTATATCGTGACGCTACAGGTGCTTCGCTTCCAGTAAGTGAGGTATACAACCTGTATGCAGGTATGACCATTGAGGTTACCGGAGTTATCAGCCGTTATCAGGGAGAGACCCAGCTTTCTATCCTAAACAACTCTTCATTAACTGTTTTGGGCAGCCAGTCTAAACCAACGCCATTGAAAGTAGATTTAGGTCTACTTAACGATAACACACGTACCAATAAGCTCCCTACCGGTGAGGAGTTTGAAGATTCGTACATTGAATTGAATGATCTTACTGTAACTGCGGTAAACAATTTTAGCGGAAACCGCGTAAGTTTTGATGTTGCCGATAGCAAAGGCAATGTAATCAATGTTTCAGACCGATTCTTCGCTCAGAAAACGGCTTCATATACAACCACGCGTACAAGTGCTCCTGTAAAGCAGGGTACATTTGTTGCGCCTGTTGTGGGTACCAAGTTCGATCATATCCGAGGTATTGTAATGCACTCTGAGAACGGATGTACTGGTTCTTCAGGACGTGGTTATGAGATCAACCCGACACGCGATTCTGACTATAAGATTGGTAAAACACCTCCAAGCATTACCGAGGTTGTGCGTATGCCACTTGTTCCTAAAGACGCAGACAAGGTAGAGATTAGCGCTAAAATCGTTGACTTTGATGGTACGATTACGTCAACTAAGTTGTTCTACAGCACAGATATGAACCAGACATACGATCAATTTACAGAAGTGGCAATGACGGTTAAGTCGGGCACCACGGATACGTATGATGCAGAAATTCCTGCTCAGACCGAAAACACCATTGTACGTTATTACATCATGGCTACGGACGACATTAACCAGGAAAGCTTCTTCCCATTCGCAGCAAATGCGAGCACAAATCCTGATTTCGCATTCTATACCGTTCGTAACGGCGGGTTAACGATTAGCGACCTTCAGCGTGTATTGAATGTTGCCAACGATCGATCTCCATTTGCAGGTCAGGAAGTTACCGTTACAGGAGTTGTTACAGCAAGTGCCAAGGCTTACGATTTGGAGCAGATCTTTATCCAGGACCCAAACGAAATGGAGTGGTCAGGTATCAAGTGCCAGGGGAATTCAGATCTAATCAAGTTACACCGTGGTCAGGAAGTTACTGTAACTGGTACCGTTTCTGAAAGCTTCGGTTTTACAGTTCTTGACGTTACCAATGTAACCTTTACAGGTAAGTTTGGTATTGATGTACCAATTGTTGCCTTAGATCCTTCCGATAGTGCGTTCTTCTCTAGCCGAAAGGCAGAGGCTTATGAAGGTATGTTGGTTGGCATGGTAAACCCAACTGGTAAGGTGTATGTTTCAAACCCACGTTTGAACAACTTTGGTGAATGGTTGATCTCTGGCGACAAAGACGCTACCTATGGCAAATCCAGAAGAGTTCAAACAGGTATTCAAAATACAAACAACGCCAGTAGCCTTTGGGCATCTATCGTTGGCGACACTACGCTAAAGGATAATGAAGGTGTGATGAACGTTGCTCCTATTAAAGCAGAGCAAGGCATGTCATTCGACACGGTGGCAGGTATCTTGTTCTATGGCTTTAGCAACTACAAGTTATTACCACGAAACGATGATGACTTTAAAGGTGCAAGCGTTACACTTCCGGCTACAGATTATCCGGAATACGTTTCTGTTCCGACGTTGGAGGCAAAATATCAGGGTATCCGATTCTATCCAAACCCAACGAGCGACATACTTCGCATCGATATAGAAAACAACAACATCCAACAGCTGAATCTAGAAATCATTGGACTAAATGGCGAGGTAATCAAGTCATTGAATGTAAGCAATGGTGATACCGTTTCTATGGGTGAATTAGCTGCCGGCATGTATGTTATACGTACTTCCGCAGACAATGTTGAAATTGGATACACACGTATAATTAAGAAGTAATTCTTGTTGAAACTACGCAGTAAACATCTGGCTGTTCTGGTCCTATGCATCAGTTTAGGACTAGCGGGTTGTAAGGAAGACAAGCCTATTGGCAACTTCCCACCTGAAACCCATTTATCGCTTGAAAAAATCAATCTTTCGGGTGATCTAAGGCTAAACAGCAGCGTTTATTTGTCGTGGTATGGCACAGATAAAGACGGTGTTGTTGTGGGGTATGAGTACTCAACCAATCAAACCGATTGGTTTTTTACCGAACGTCGCGACAGCACCTTCAAATTCCCAATACCTCCAGGTATTGATACAACAGATATCCGATTCTACATTCGGGCGATCGATGATCAGGACTTAACCGATCCGAGTCCAGCAGAATTGACAATTCCACTCCGTAATTCGAAACCAACCGTTGAAATCGATGAAGAGTCGTTCCCGGCTGATACAGCCTTTAGCGTAATCACTTTTCGATGGAACTACGGAGATCCGGACGGCGACCAAACCGTGATTGAGGCCTACATAAAAGCCAATGACGGCGACTGGCATGAGCTGGATCGAAGCAAACCCATGATCAGTATTCGACCTACAGATCCTAAGGCAACGGGTACAGTTGATGCCAATGTTTATTACAATACCGACATCGCCCAACCCGCCCTTACAATTGATGGTTTAAACAACGGAAGTGACAACGTCTTTTACTTAAAGGTGGTAGACTTCGCAGGAACAGAGAGTATCGTTGATACTTCTGAAACCATTTTCCTGAGGGCTCAAACATCCGACCTGCTCATGATCGGTGGTCAACCGCCAAACGTGAATGCGCGTTACCAAAGCCTGGTAGGCGCCGTATATCCAGATTACGATCTGGTAGATTTTGCGTTGGACAACGGTCAGTACCAACCAAAATACTGGAATCCTACGTTCTCCCTTCTTACGGAGTTGTACGATAAGGTATTCTTCAATTGTGATCAGAGTTTGTTCACCCACCCAATTACAGGGCAATCGGCGCTGCTTCTTGAATTTGCTGCGCCCGTATTACAGAATTACTCGAACAAGGGCGGAAAATCATTTATTACCACAAGTTTCCCGGCTGGTTTGGTTCCGACCGAGCTAAGTGGTGCACTGCCTATTGACAGTTTATCGCTTACCAGTGGCCAGGCAGTTGTGCGAAACGATTCATTTGTGGTTGGTCGCGATGCCAACTGGAAGAACCTTCAACCGAAGAATTTGATTCTCGGCCTCGACCCTTTTGTACCGAGCATTGATGCCGAACCCATATATACAGCTCAGATTTCGACATTCGGGGCCTGGGAAGGACCCAATGTAGTTGGAGCAATTCGAAAGAAAGACGGCAACATTAATCAGTTGTTTTTTAGCATTGAGTTGTATCGATTTGATAATGACCCTGCCGCATTGAATGATGTTTTTGACTACGTACTTAATACTGCACTAAATTGGTAAGACAATTCTCCATACCATTGTTGACCTTACTACTGGTTTTATCCATGGCAACCAAAGGCCTTGCACAAAACCAGAAAACCGGTATCCTGAAAGGTACAATTACGGATCAGGTCACCGGTGAACCATTACCTGCTGCAACTGTGTATTTGGTTGGAACGTACTTTGGCGCTACCGCTGCTGAATCGGGTGATTATGTGGTAAAAGACATCAAACCAGGCGATTATTCTGTTAAGGTTCAATATGTAGGATACGTAGACAAGGTCTATACCGGTATTGAAATCACCGCCGGCAAGGTGACTAAACTAGAGATTAAAATGGAATCTCAGCGCAATACATTCCGCACACTCACGATTGAAGGAAAACGAAAAGTGGTGGAACTGGATGAAGCTGACTCCAAAATAACAGTTACAGACAAGGACATTAAAGACATGAATGTTCGTGATGTTCAGGAAGTTGTTGCGTTACAAGCTGGAGTATCGAAGACGGCAGACGGGTTGCAAATTCGTGGCGCCCGGGTGTATGAAACCTTGTACCTGGTCGATAATATTACAGCACAAGATCCTTTGGCCGGAACCGGGTTTGGGGTTCAGGTGGCCAGCGGTTCGATTGGTGAAATGGAATTGACGACAGGTGGTTCGGGTGCCGAATACGGCGACGGATCTGCTGGTGTAATTTCAACCACAATCAAAGAAGGTGGTGAGAAACTTGAGATTGGCGGAAGCTTACAAAGTGACCATCTTGGATTCTACGATGGAGCAGCCCAATGGAACACCGATTTAGGTGATATTAGCATTGCCGGTATGGTGCCGAAAACCAAAAAGAAACTAACGTTCTTCACCAACTTTACGTTCCGGCTTACCGATACGTATTTCGGCAGTACTGCGGATCAGTTGCACAGTTCAATGTTCACCAATGATTCGTTCTGGGCACCCCGACAGGACAATCAGTTTACGAATACCGTTAAACTGAGTTATAAAATCAGACGTGGAACCAAAATAAGTATAACAAACCAGCATAGTTTGGCGATAAACCAGAATACTCGAAGCCTGCAAATTGTGGGCTTTGATGCGATTCTAACTCCTGGATTTCAGTTCAATCGAAGCCTGAATCTGGACAACGCCACAACATATACGCACAGTGCAAACCTTACCGCAATTAACCTACGCCATTCGATCAATGAAAAAACGATTCTGCGTCTGACCTTAGGGCGATTGTTTACCAATCTTCGGGCAGATGCAAATGGCAGACCGTTCAGGGCAGAGACCGTTGATCAATTGTACGACGAGTTCTCTATTGTAACCGATCCTGTTCGAGTGTTTAATCCGGGTGATGACATCCAGTTTGTTTTACCTGGCCCTGGTTTGATCAACAACAACGGGATTTCAAGTACCTGGCATGACCACTTTGCCACGGAGAACACCATCAAATTCAACATTAAGTATTATCCGGCGAAAAAAGTGAATCAGTTCACCTTTGGTTGGGAGCATAAATTGAACCACTACCAGTGGATTGACGTGACCCGTCCGTGGGTTGGCGCACCAATCCAAATAAACGATAGTGTTTCAACACCTTCTATTTCCATTGGATCGAGCAATGACATTTGGGAAGTCCGACCATCGAACGGAGGTCTTTATGTGATTGACAAGATCACCTACAAGGGCATTGTTGCGACCTTAGGAATGCGTTTCAACTACTGGGCACCAGGGAAGTTTGCCGATGATGCGGTAAACGATCCAGCTGCACCGGTTATTGATCAAATCCGTGAAGACTACCAAAAAAACACGTTTGGATTATTCGGGTTACGGCATAAAGCACGATTGTTACCGAAGGTAAATGTGAGTTTCCCGGTAACAAGCAACAATGCGTTATTCTTCAATTATTCGCATTCAATGCGCCTGCCACACCCAAGATTCTTGTACGCCGGATTGGATCCTGAGTTTCAAGACAGATCATTCTTGTCGAATATTGGAAACCCCGACCTAAATCCGGAAGTCAACGTTTCATACGAGCTTGGATACAAGACACAGGTTACAAAGGACTTCGGAATAACACTATCGGCATACAACAACAACCGATTTGACTATATCGTAAGCAGACGTGTAATTGTAAAGGACCAAACGGGACGGCCGGTTTCAAAGGTGATGTACATCAATCAGGATTATGCGAAGATTATAGGTACCGAGTTGTCTACTACGTATCGTGTTGCCGACTTCCTGCGATTCTTTGGCAATGTTACCTATCAGGTTGCACGCGGTAAATCAAACTCTGCACGCGAATCGAGTTTGCAGATCGAGCAGAACGGTGAAGTGCCGTTAAGTACAGAGCAGTTCCTTGCCTGGGACCGCCCATGGAATGTTACGCTTGGACTTGCCTTCACGTATGATAGTTCCTTGAAGAGACTGCCAAAGTGGACTAAGAATTTCCAGACGTTCATATCCACCAGTTACCAGAGTGGGTATCGTTATACACCGCAGCGATTGGAATCGGTTAATGATTTGGGAAGACCACAATACGCGCCAATAATTGATCAATATTTACAGGGCAGAGGAAAGCCATGGTACAATACCGACATCAAAATCAATCGAAATATCCGCTTCAGTAAAAACAAAACAAGTGGAATTACTTTAAGCTTTGAAGTGCGTAACCTATTGAACAATAAAAACGCGCAGCTAATCAATCCAGTTACCGGCAATGCCTACGAACCAGGAGATGACGTACCTATAGACTGGAGAGACCCGCGTTACATTGGGCCACAAGAGCGTGGTTTACCACCAGATAATCCGGCACGTTATTTGGCACCAAGACAAATGTTGTTTGGTATACGTTTCCGGTTTTAAAGCTTCACATCGAGGGCATCTCTAAGGCCGTTCCCAACAAAGTTGAAGGACATCACCAAAAGCATTATGGCTATACCTGGTGCCAGGGCAAGATGGGCCGCTCCAAAGGCTATGTATGTATAGTTTTCATTAAGCATTTGCCCCCAACTCGGGTAGGGAGGCTGAACACCTAACCCTAAAAAGCTCAAACCTGCTTCGAGCAATATTGCCGAGGCAAAGTTCGCTGCACAGATTACAACGATTGGCCCGACACAATTCGGTAAAATATGCTTGAGCATAATCCTCAAATCCGAAAAGCCCAACATTCTTGCAGCCTGTACATATTCCATCTCGCGAAGACTAAATACCTGACCACGAACGATGCGTGCAAGCTCTACCCACATGGTAAGGCCTACGGCAACAAATATTTGCCAGAAACCTTTACCCAGTGCAAAAGTTATGGCAATAACCAACAACAAGGTGGGTAAGGACCAGATTACATTGATGAGCCACATAACCACCTTGTCTACCCAACCGCGGTAGTATCCGGCAGCCAGCCCAAGGAAGACTCCCAAAACCAATGAAATCAATACCGAGATTAGTCCAACAGAGAGCGATATACGCGTACCAAGTAGAATTCTACTCAATACATCTCGTCCAAAAATATCTGTGCCCAACCAATACGTTTTACTTTCCAGATAATAACCTCCTTTGCCCGTTAGATCGGGCTTTGCCTGTATCCAGTTCGACAGCACGGTATCTCCGTTGTCGTCAAACAAAAACTGTCGATCTTTCACCTTCGTGCCGGTGACAAAAAGTTCCTTAAACCCTTTTGCGGGCTTCGTATAGGACGATTTAAAGTAAGCGTTGTAACCGGGTTTCTTCAGATCAATCTCCACATGCATTTCATTGCATGAGCTCGATTTATCTGGTGTAAATGCATACCCACCAATGGCAAGAATTGCGCAAAGCAGAATAAATGCAAGCCCTACAACAGCCAGCTTGTTTCTTCGATATTTCTTCCAGAATTCTTTCAGTGCGATTGAAAAAATTCAAAGAAAGCAGTTTTTAGGAATTGAACGGCATTATTCCATTGTCCTTTGCAAAACTCACCAACTCAGCCGGACTATGCACGTTAAGCTTAAAATTGATGTTCTTTCGATGCGTTTGAACTGTATGATGGCTGATAAACAATTCTATTCCAATCTGTTTGGTGGTCAGCCCCATTGCGATCATTCGAATGATTTCGATTTCCCTTTCGGATAGGAAAACGTCATGATCATTGACCTGAAACGTAGATTTATAACCACGTGTTATTATATCGGTAACCGTATCATCAACGTATTTACCTCCTTCAGCAACCAATCGAATCGCATCGACAAGTTCGGTTTTACGGCAGTTCTTCAACAGGTAACCTTCTACACCGAGTTCCTGAGCCTCCTGTATGTATGCGATGTTATTGAGCATACTAAGCACGATTATTTTAATCTGAGGCTTGTCTCGCTTCAGGATTCTAGCCACTTCTAAACCGTCCATTTTCGGCATATTAAGATCGAGAAGGATTAAATCGCAGTGCTCTAATTCCAAAATGGTTAATACCTCCTTCCCGTTGTGAGCTACGCCTATTACTTCGATATCTTCTTCACTCTGGAGTATTTCAGTATACCCGTCTAACATGATATCGTGATCGTCTGCAAGAATTACCTTTATCATTTGTCTGCTATTGGGATTTCAATAATTACCGTTGTGCCTCTGTTTTTGGTGGAATCGAATCGGATGGCTCCGTCCAGGCTCTGTACCCGTTGTTTGATGTTTTTCATGCCCAGTCCGTGGGTAACCGAATTCGTATCAAACCCAACACCATTGTCCTCAATTATAACCAACAGCTCATGTTGGTTTTGTGTAAGATGAAGGTTCACATTAGTGGCCCTGGCGTGTTTTAGAATATTACTAATGGCTTCTTGTATGATGCGATAAAGTGTGATCTCAACAACACCTTCAAGCCGTTTCTCAACTCCAGCGTGATACATGTCGATGTTTAGTTGATTGGAAGCTTCCAACGTATTTTTTAATTCATACAAGGCCGGAATCAAGCCAAACTTAACAAGGGTTCCGGATGCCAGGTCGTGGGCGATTCTGCGGACTTCACTGGCCGCTGAATCCAGTAATTCGCTGGCCGTGGAGTAATGCTTTTTGTTTTCTGCTTTTAATTCCTCTAATCGATCTTCCATACTGGTGAAATGCAGTTTTACAGAGCTCAGAATACTGCCTAGGCGATCATGTAAATCCGCCGCAATACGTCTGCGTTCTGTTTCTTGTCCTTCTAACATAGCGTCAATCTTTTTGAGTTCCTGTGTTTGAAGCAATCCGTCAATTCTTTGTTGATTAATCTGCATACTTTGAAGTGCAATCTGTTCCCGCTGGCGTGAACGGTATATAAGCAGAATACCCAGACACAAAATGAGCAAAAGAAGAGCAGCTAAGGCCATGATATTCCTCTTACGTAAAGCTGCCCTATGCTCGAGTGTTTGGTTGGTACTGAATAATTCCTGTGTATGAAAGCGTTCTTGCGCTACATTTGCAGCCCTAATTTTAGTTGCTTCATTCAAAGAGTCGCTAAGAGCACGAGCCCTAAGAAGGTATTGACTTTGCTGCTTATAATCGTTGTGAAAATCGAAGTAACTCGCCAGGTTATTGTAGACCATGAGTTGTTGCACTGGATGGTTTCCCTTGTTGGCAAATCGCTCCGAAAGACGATAATATTTCAGCGCCGAATCATCTTCCGCAATCATGAAATAACAGGCTCCGATCGTTCCATAATTGACACTTCTCAATTCATAAAGTGAATCACCAAACCAAATCATTGCTTCATTGGCCCATAAGATTCCAGAATCGTATCTCTGCGCCTTTTGGTGCGTGCTTGCCAGATTAACCATCGCTCTTATGACCTCAACGGTATCTGGCACTTTTCTGGCCGTGTTGAGTGCCTGACGAAACAACCGTGTACTGGAATC
>DIYD01000250.1 GCA_002428905.1 Bacteroidetes bacterium UBA6063
CGTCAAGAATTTCTCGAGTGATTGAGATAAAGCTATAACCCCCTGGAGCAGCATTGGTTAATACCACAACACCCGCATCGATTTCAGGCACCATCATAACCTGTGAAAGCATACCTGGCATACCTCCAGTGTGCGAAACCGTTGTATAACCGTTTACATCACTTAGTTTCCAACCCAACCCATATGCCGTATAATGGGTCTTATAGGGTGGAGGAGGAGTGGCGTTAAAACTGATGTTGGTGTGCGCCGACCACATGTTGTCATGACTTTCAGGACTAATGAAACGTTCACCGGATTTAAGTTGACCATCGTTCAGGTGCATCAGCATCCACTTCGTTAAGTCATGTACGCTGGAGTAAATGCCTCCTGCGGCTCCAATTGCACGGTTTTCTTCGTACGCTCTGAGTTCGATGAGTTTGCCACCTTCAACCTTATGTGCCTCGGCCACGTTGCTTTTATCGGCAAGGTTTACATAGAATGCTGCAGACTCGTCCATGTTTAGTGGTTTCATGATGCGTTGTTCTACAAACTGATCCCAGGTAAGTCCGCTTATTCGATGAACGACTTCACCGGCAACCATATACAATAGGTTGTCGTAATCGTATTTGGTACGAAATGCCGAAACCGGTTTTTGGTGCTGAAAACTGGTTATGATATCATCGATGGTAAAGTCACCTCCCGAAGGAATGAACATGAGGTCGCCTGCGCCCAAACCAAGGCCTGATCGATGCGTTACCAGATCTACGATATTGAAATTGGCGGTAACATAGGGATTGTACATTTTGAACTCCGGAATGTGGTCTACAACGTTGTCGTTCCAGTTCAGTTTACCTTCGTCTACCAATAGTCCAAGCGCCATTGTAGTAAATGCTTTTGAGTTGGAAGCTATGGAGAATTGGGTATGCTCGTTCACTTTGGTACCTGTTGCTACCGAAGCAATGCCGTAGCCTTTAGAATGTACCACCTTACCGTCTTGAATTACTGCAACCGCAATACCTGCATGTGGCATGGTTGCCATAGCACGACTTACCAGGGAGTCGATAAAGGCAGATGGGATGGTTTGTGCATTTAAGGCTGAAAAACAGACTACGAAAATATACGTAACTAATAGCCGTATCTTGTTGATATTCATTTGTTTATAACTAGTTTTGTTGTGCTTAGATCAGATCATTCGAACTCAAAATAGGACAAGGAAAACGTTTTTTTATCAGCGTCAGACGATGGACTAATAAAGTACAGTTTGCCATTTAACCTGATGAGCTTTGTCGGATGGGTATTCACAAAACCTGTTTTGTCGTCATCACCAAATTCTCCGATGACGTTGTAGCGTATGACTTCGTGAGTCGTCAGGTCAATTTCAATCAATTGATACACCTGATTCGCCTTTTTCGAGTATTTAACGTCCTTTTTTTGAATCTCCGGTTCTGCAAATGGTGCAATGAACATCAAAATGTCATCCGTTTTGCCAAGAAAATAAGGGACACCGATATCCAACATATTGCTATAGTCACTCGAATACATAAATCGGTCTAATACCACAAGCTGTTGTGTTCCATTGTGCATGCAGTAGATGAGCATTGGAAATCCGATGGTGTAATACTTTCCTTCGTAATAGTCGGAAATCTGCCAACTATACGTTTGCACATCATTCAAACGTTGTACGCTTATTTCCTTCCGAATGTCAGACTTTGAACTGAACACATCAATGCTATTAAGAAACTCGAAATATTTAACCTGATGATCTTCTTGCTCTCCATCGTCCGTATCCTCTAAGCGCTTAAGAACAAGTTCGCCTTCCGTTGTTGTAAATGTGGCACCAGGTTCAAAGTCCCACGTACTTAATAAGGAGCTTATTTTTTTATCGTCTTCCTTAATGTGTATGGCAAATTTCATGGTATTCTCGTGTCTTTCGAGAAAATGAGCCGTCCTCCAGTCCGGATGATAATCATAGGAAGTTCCACGCGCTATTTTGTAAAGGTTTTGCTCGAATCTCTCACCCGTGTTCAGGTCAATAGCAAGACCAACGTAGTGTGCCTGTTCGTTCTTAGTCTGTTTCGAAACATAAAACTGAACCAGTTTGTCACTAAAGGTGAATACATTTTTTGGAAAAAACGATAACGGTACGTGATATTTCAGGCTCATATCAAGATCATAATAGTTCACGCAGAACTTGTATTCCTTTTTTTCGTCTTTTGTAAGTAACCCGGGTGATGATACAATCAGAAAACCTGAATCCGTATTCACCTCAAAGGTGGAATGAACCTTCAGGGTCTGTTTGGTATGGATCTTAATCGATTTTTGTTTCAGACGATTGCCTTCAATGGTATACGAGCGCATTACCGAAGCCCACATTCCTTTAATGTCGGAGTGAAACTTGGTGTAATGCGGATTTAGGCTGAAAATTTTATCGCCAACAATTCGGTAATTCGGCACTTCATCTTCATGATGTTTATTTAAACCTTTACTTGCTTTGCCCGCGTGTTCGCTTCGGGTTTGGGACCAGACTTGCTGGGAAAACACAAGATTTTTAGGGTTTGTCTTGTCGAAGAAATGCAGTAATTGGTGATGCTCAAATGAATATTGATAGGATGACTTCGCACTAATATGAACGGTTTCAGTAACAACCAGGTACTTTTGTGTACTGCCAATGATTGAATAGGTGCTCCATTGATTAACTTTCTTCGGAAAGGAAACGGATTGGGCTTTAGGTAGCTCCATCAACTCCTTTATTTCGGCTGATTCTTGTGCAAAAGTCAAAGTCCCAAGAAGGAACAAGGCAAGTAAAATGAGTGGTTTAGGTGTTTTCATTGTTGTTTTTACAAATCATCGGTAAAGTGCTCTTTTCTTTTCGGCTTTGCAAATTTTACCGCATTGTATTCCGCCGATTTTCCTTTCGGAATAGATAAAGACTCCCATTCCGATCCCTTTAATGTTTTCGCAAGAAAAACAAGCTGACCAACGTGATACGAGTAATGGCATAATTGACGGTTAACCGCATCTGGTATGGTGTGCCCCATGTTACGGATATACACAAGCTTGCCAAAGTTATCTGCGGTGATGGACTGAACAGCGTCAAACAGTGTTGCCCAACCTTTCTCCCAATATTCCATAATAGAGGTGCGTGTATTCAGATCGCCCAACTCAAATTCCATATCGCGGTTTCTCCATGCTTTCTCGCCATCGGTAGTCCAGAAGTCGGTCCAGCGCGATAGCATATTACCCGCCATGTGTTTGGCAATTATGGCCATGGAGTTCGAATCATCTGAAATGGTATTAAAGAAATCCTCATCCGATATCTGATGCATGGCTTTATCTGCCAGATCCTTATAGTAGTTGAATTGACGATGTATGCTGGTTAGGTAGTTTTCAACAAAAGTGTCTTGTTCCATTATTGATTATGTAAGTGTTTAAATGCTTCTCCAAGTTGGTTTATAATGCTGCTCGCCGTCATTGCCTCCTCGCCAAGGTCATAGGCTGCGTAATCACCGGCAAGTCCGTGAAGATAAACGCCCAGAATTCCTGCTTCAATGCCGGAATAACCCTGGGTCAGTAATCCGGTTAAAATCCCGGTTAAAACATCGCCGCTACCTGCCGTTGCCATACCTGGGTTGCCAGTAGAATTAAAGTAGATCGTACCTTCTGGAGATGCAATAGCGGTGTATTGCCCTTTGAGCACAACGGTTGAGCTATACCCTTTAGCAAGTTGAAGAAGCTTGTCCAGCTTTTCAGCTTCGGTATTCCAGGTGCCTACCAGTCGTTCAAATTCCCTCGGATGCGGTGTAAGTATACTGTCGTTTGGAATTAGAGGCTTTAATTCAGGGTGTTGCGCCAGAATGTTTAGGGCATCTGCGTCAATGACGATCGAAGCATTGTTATGCGCTAGAATCTCTTTAACAAATTCGGTAGTGCCCTCAGAGGTACCTATACCGGGTCCGAGCCCGATGTGATCGTTTGCGGTAAGTTCGGATATTTCCAGCGTATTAATCCCCTCGTTATCTTCTATCATCGCCTCTGGTACACTAATCTGCATAATGGCATAACCACAATGGGGGATGTGTGCAGTGACCAGTCCGGTACCAGAATGCAAACAGGCTTTCGTTGCTAATACAGCCGCTCCCATTTTACCTCTGGAACCTGCCACAATGGTGGCATGCCCGTATGTGCCTTTATGGGTATGGGGTTTTCTGCGCCGCAGAATGGAACGAACCAAATTAAGATCGGTATAGTAGTACGTCGATTCTTGTTTACGAATGAACTCCTGATCTAAGCCAATAGGTAGAATGTGCAGATTACCTGTATACTCGGCGTAAGACGGTAGTAACAAATCGAGTTTCGGTGTTTCGAAACACAGGGTGTCGTTGGCTTTGACAATAACGGACTCCGATGTTACAACGGTGTTCTCACATTGCATTCCCGAAGGAAGATCAATACTTATTACATGCGCAGAACTATGGTTTAACGCTGTGACAATAGCACCGGCAACTCCATCGATTGGTCGGCTTAACCCTGAGCCAAACAGGGCGTCGATGACTACGTCGTATCTGGAAAAGTCAATTGCATCATTTTTTTCGATGTAAACGATGTTTCCACCTTTGGCCATCAGATTGATGTGGTTCTTTTCAAAATCTGGTGATCCGGTTTCATTGAGTTTAACAATGTACGTAACCACCGAATAACCATCAATTTTTAGACGTCTGGCGATGGATAATCCATCTCCACCATTGTTCCCCATTCCGGCTAAGACACCTATGCGTTGGCCTTTATCCATTGCATGATTAAGCCAAATGACACACTGATCTGCTGCCCGCTCCATTAAGTCAATAGAAGCAATGGGCTCATTTTCGATGGTGTAGGCGTCTGCCTCCCGTATTTGAGTGGCATTAAGGATTTTCATTTGAATTGAAATTGTACGCATAAAAATAGATAATATCCATTTACAACCGGCCTGAACGTCGAGGTCTTTTTCCAGTATTTAATCACAATTGGGTATACTTTCATCTATACCATGAAGTACAGATTATTCTTTCTACGAATAAGTCTTATTTTCTTTGGGCTGTCTGGGTTGGCTCAAAACCGGTTAAACGTATAATTTACGTATGACGCTAAAAACAGAGGAGTTAACTCTAAGCACAAAAAAAGGCGACCATTGGCCGCCTTAAGTCAAATATTAAATCTATATCTAAAGTGTGGTCGGACACACGTAATCTGTCTTCGGTAAATCGGTTTTCAAGATAGCGTTATATCCACCCGCAACATCTGTAATGTTGTGGTAACCTCTTGACTTTAAGATGGATGTAGCTATTATTGATCGATAACCACCGGCACAATGCACATACATGTTTTCCTCCTTCGGGAATTCCG
>DIYD01000012.1 GCA_002428905.1 Bacteroidetes bacterium UBA6063
CTGTTGCATGGGACTCGGTGGCGGCAACACCTCGGTTTCCGTACGATCAGAACCACCTGAGTTTTGAGTTTATTGGCATCGATTTTAATAACCCAAGCCGACTTTCCTATCAGTGGAAGTTGGATGGCTTTGATGCAGACTGGATCAAACCTACTGCCAAAACGGACGCGATTTACTCTAATCTGCCTCCTGGAGATTATACGCTTCGGTACAGAAGTATAGCTTCGGATGGCTTGATGAGTGATGAGCACGCCTGGAGTTTTTACATCCATGAACCGGTATGGCAAACCTGGTGGTTTAAACTGCTATTATGGGTGGTGCCGATATTGATCGTGCTGGTTGTAGTTTGGTCGTATGTGCGGCAAATTAAAGCCAGGGCAAAACGGCAAACGGAGAAAATTACCCTGGAGAAAGAACTCATCGAGTTGGAGCAAAAAGCGCTGCGATTGCAAATGAATCCCCATTTCTTGTTCAATGCATTGAATTCAATTCAGTCGCTCGTGGCTCTTGAGAATCATAAGGATGCACGAAAGTACCTGCAGAAATTTGCTAAACTGATGCGGCTCACCTTGCAAAATTCAAGAGTGGATAGTATACCGCTATCCGATGAAATCGGTACCCTGCAGAATTACATGGAATTGGAGCAATTAACCAAGAAACCGGCCTTTCAATTTGCCATTGAAGTGGCTGCCAACATTCAACCCGACGATTTGTATATACCACCTATGATGCTTCAGCCATTCATTGAAAATTCCATCAAACATGGTTTGGTCGATTTAGGCGATAAAGGAAGATTGTCGGTCCGTTTTGGGCTTGAAGGTGATAAACTGGTTTGTGAAATCGAAGACAATGGAATTGGTAGAGAAGCGGCACAGGAAAAGGCCAGAGAGAAGAGTAAAACCCACGAGTCTGCTGCAATTCAGGTGATCACAGATCGACTTGAGATTCTGAATCAGGAACATGCCGGTAACGCACTCGAAATTATTGATTTAGACAATGGAACGTTGGTTCGGGTTGTGCTGGCTGTTGCTTAGGTTTTTTACGTAACTTGCAAAGAAAATCCCATGCAAATTCGAATCGGAGGAGTACCAGAACATTTTAACTATCCCTGGCACATGGCCATTAAGGATGGAAGTTTCTCAAATATTGGTATTGACGTTGTTTGGGAAGATGTAGCCGGCGGAACGGGTGCGATGACTTCAAAACTCCGAAACGACGAATTGGATATTGCCGTTGTTCTGACCGAAGGAATCATCGCAGATATTATTCAAGGGAATCCATCCATGGTTGTTCAGAAGTTCGTGAAATCCCCATTGATCTGGGGTGTGCATACAGGCAATGATTCGAAAGTAACCGGGGAGACACCTTTTCAGGATTTGCGATTTGCCATTAGCCGCAAAGGCAGCGGCTCACATTTAATGGCTCATGTTGAAGCGAAGAATCGAGGAGTGCAACTCAACGAACGGCAGTTTGTAGAGGTAGGAAACTTTGATGGTGCACGGGAAGCGCTCAAGAATAATGAAGCGGATGTGTTGCTCTGGGAAAAGTTCACAACAAAGCCCTTTGTTGACAATGGCACGCTACGGAGAATATCGGAAACCGTTACACCGTGGCCCTGTTTTATGATTGCAGTACGCCAGGAGATGCTCATAAAACATCCGAACATGGTTTGGAACCTCCTGTGGGTGATTCGCAAGAATTGTCGCCACTTCATGAACAATGATTCTGCTGAAGGCGTAATCGCTAATCGATATGGATTGAAACTGGAAGACGCGCGCACATGGTTCAATCAAACGGAATGGGAGCAAGATATCTTCATCTCGAAGAAGATGATCAATAATGTAGTGAATACGTTATTCGACGTAGGCATCATAGATCAGAAAATGAGCGCCGAAGAACTGTGCTGGAACCGAAGCATGGTTTATTGATTTACCTTGGCCTGGTTCACGGTATAATACGAATAAATCGAATGTTATGAATGTAAGAAACTGGATCATATTGCCTGCAGCAGTATTACTACTTTTAGGCTGTGAACGAAACACAGATTCACTGGTTGGTGCGTCTTATGAAGCTACCGAAGAGGTGAGTGAATCAAAACAACTCAATGCAGCTATAAGCGGCGCGGAAGATCGTAGCTATGCCCCACCTGAGGTAAAGGAGAAAGCGAAGGCAAAGAAAGATTTGGCCGCTCCAAAGAAAGACAATACTAAAATCATAAAGACAGGGGAGATCGGAATACAACTTGCTGATTATCACAAGAACAAACACTATATCTACGATGCCATTCGGAAATATGAAGCCTACCTGTCTAAAGAGAATGAGCGCACGGAGACCCACCGATTATCAAATAACATCGAAATCCGGGTTCCGAACGATAAGTTTGAGGTGCTTATGGACGCCTTAACTCAGGGTAAGGGTGTTGCCAACGTAGATTACAAACGAATGAATACGGTGGATGTTAGTGAAGCATACTTTGATCTTGAGACACGTATAAATACAAAGAAGAAGGTAGAAGAACGCTACATCGATATTTTAAGGCAAGCAAGGAAGATTGAAGACATACTCGCCGTAGAGGAAAAAATTAGAGTCATTCGTGAAGAGATCGAATCGGCTGAAGGCTCGTTGCGTTATATGTCTGATCGGGTGTCTTACAGCACTATTTCGGTGTATGTTTATCAGGATTTGGAGTTTGATGCCCCAAGACCAGACCGTCCGACGTTCTGGGGTAAAGCCGGACGAGCAGTGAGTAGTGGTTGGAATGCAATACTCGGGTTTACGCTTTTCCTAATCAACATCTGGCCGATTTTATTGCTCGTAGGCGCTGTGCTGTTTGCGTACAGAAAGAAGATCAACATATTCAGAGGAAAAGGTTAAAACGTAAATACCAACAACGTGTGAATGCTCTATTTTTGCTGATGTACATTAACACATTAACGCAATGAGTAATACGGAGCAGTTTCGGACAGCAATTGAACAAGGGTATACCTTTAAAGGCGATAGCGTTTTACTTGGCACCAGTATGTTGGATGGTGAAGCTCTGATTAACAACCAGATCAAGGCCCCGCTGAAAACATTTAACCGCCACGGATTAATCGCAGGTGCTACCGGTACCGGTAAAACAAAAACGGTACAAAACCTGGCTGAGCGTCTATCGGAAAGTGGGGTTCCGGTATTGTTGATGGACATTAAGGGAGACCTCAGTGGGCTTACTCAGGAAGGCGGTGGGCATCCTAAAATTGACGAGCGTCACGCTAAAATCGGCGTTGACTGGACACCCAGAGCGTATCCCACGGAGTTGCTCACCATCAGCGATCAGGAAGGCGTTCGTATGCGGGCAACAATAAGCGAGTTTGGCCCTGTGTTACTCTCTAAGATTCTAGACCTGAACGATACGCAAAGTGGTATTGTTTCCATCATTTTCAAATACTGCGATGATCATAGCCTGCCACTGCTTGACATTAAAGATTTCCGAAAGGTGCTTCAGTATATTTCTAAAGAAGGCAAAGAGGAGATCGAAGAGAATTATGGTTATGTGAGTTCCAGTTCGATAGGAGCCATCATGCGAAAACTACTTGCGGTGGAGCAACAAGGAGCGGACACATTTTTTGGGGAAGTAAGCTTTGATATTGATGACTTTCTTCGCATCGATGATCGGGGAATGGGGTATATCAATATTCTGAGGCTGGATGATATACAGTCGAAGCCAAAACTGTTCAGTACATTTATGTTATGCCTGCTTGCAGAGATTTATGAATCTTTACCCGAACAAGGCGATACAGGAAGACCAGAACTTGTCATCTTTATTGACGAGGCTCACCTCATTTTTGACGAAGCGAGCAAAGCACTCTTAGACCAGATCGAGACCATTGTAAAGCTCATTCGGTCGAAAGGCGTGGGGTTGTTCTTTTGTACACAAAACCCAACCGATGTGCCTGATGCAGTTTTAAGTCAACTGGGTATGAAGATCCAGCATGCACTGCGTGCGTTCACCGCCAAAGACAGGAAAGCAATAAAGCTAACGGCAGAAAACTATCCAATTACCGAGTATTATAAGACAGATGAATTACTCACCAAGCTTGGTATTGGAGAGGCAATCGTATCTGTGTTGAATGAAAAAGGGATTCCAACACCATTGGTACATACGCTATTAACTGCTCCATCGTCGCGAATGGACGTGATTTCAGCGAAGGAGAAGAAAGCAGTACTTGCAGCATCTGAACTTATGGATAAGTACGGTAAGGCAGTAGATCGAGAGTCGGCGTATGAAATGTTGGAAGAGCGGCTTGAGAAACTCGAAGAAAAGAAAGAGAAGGAAGAAAAGGCTCAGGTTAAAGCAAGAACAACTCGAAGCAGGAGAAGGCCTGAAAAGTCAACGTTCGAAAAAATTGCGAGTCATTCGCTAACAAAAACAGTTATGCGTGAAGTGACAAGAGGCCTGTTAGGTGTATTAGGTATAAAGTCCACAAGCAGAAGAAGATAATTAAAGGTCCATGGATATCTGCTCCCTGGCCATTGCCATTCCTTCATTAAAACAGCTTCGGCACCTCGCTTCGTAGAGATCGCGCTCACCGAGTTCAACCGTTTGATCGTTTCGAATCCTTTTGAAGGTATAGCTGGCCACATTGCCACATTTCATACAAATGGCGTGCACTTTGGTTACGTACTCCGCCATCGCCATCAGTGCAGGCATTGGGCCGAAAGGGTTGCCTTTAAAGTCCATGTCTAAACCAGCCAAAATCACGCGTAATTTTCGCTCTGCCAGTTGGTTGCAAATGGAGGGTAGCTCCATATCGAAAAACTGAGCTTCGTCAATGCCCACAACATCCGCATCACCAATTAGATTAAGTATTTCGGATGAGTGCTTAATAGGTATAGATTCCCATGAATTGGCATTGTGTGATACCACATTACTTTCATCGTACCGCACGTCGATAGCTGGTTTGAACGTTCGGACTTTTTGATGTGCAAGCTTAGATCGCCGAAGACGACGAATGAGTTCTTCAGTTTTGCCGGAGAACATGGATCCACAAATCACTTCAATCCAGCCTTTTTCAACTTCTGGTTCAACAAACATGAAAAAAAATAGGTGTCTGGGCAAATGTACACCGTTTCATAACGTTATATAGTGTAATGCCATTAAAGGCTATTTTTGTTTCACATTATTTACGGGTTATGACCAAGGAAGAGATACACCAGGAAATTGCGGATTTGTTAAAACTGATGGAGATCAATAACAATCGGTTGGCGCTTAATGCGTCGACGGCTGAGATTGACGTCCAGCAAATGAGAACACACGTGTTGCGCTTGTATACCTTACTTGACCAATATGCTATCAGCGAAGATGAACCGGAGGTAATAATGGAAGAACCGGAAGTGGAAGAACCCAAGCCGGAGCCTATTATAACGGCAAAGAAACCTGTTCGAAAAAAGCGTAAGCTTAAGTTTACTCCGGAAATGGTTGAAGCACCTAAAGTCGAAGAAAAAGTTGAGGTTGAACAGGTTATTGAAGAGCCTGTTGCAGAAGAGCCGATAGTGGAACAACCTGATGTACAGGAAGTTGTAGAAGAAGTGGTGGAGGAAATCCAGGATGTGGTAGTTGAAGTGCCAAAACCAGAACCCACTCCTGAGGTGAAACCACAAAAGGAAAAGAAGAAGGCTAAAAAATCTGAGAAGAAAACCAGCTCTAAAACCAGTTCAGGAGCCGGCGGTGATATCTACCACAAGTTGAAAAACACCAAATTAGAGAGCATTAAGAAAGGCATCAGCATTAGCAAACGGTATGAAATTCAAAACGAATTGTTTGGTAACGATGCCGGTTTATATAATCAGAGTATTCAAACGCTGGATACGGCTACCAATCTCGATGAAGCTGTAGATTTCTTTGAGAATACGCTTATGGCCGAACGCCAATGGGACGAGGAGGATACGCTGGTGGAAGAGCTTAGAAACTTATTGGAACGCAGATATATGTAAGATAAACCGCAACGAACTAACCCACATCATGAAACCAAACCAACCAACCGCATGGCGGACTACACCCTTATTGAACGTTTTTTGCTGCCTTGTGGCAGGAATTGCAATTCAGCACTATGTAAATCTTTGGCATTGGTTTGTATTGTGCCTCATCGTTGTTTTGGGAGTCACGAGCCTTCGCTTTTTTCTCCTAAAAACAGTTAATAAGCATCGCCAACAGCTCCTTTACGCAATCAGTTACTATGCCTTGTTCACACTTGTTGGTTTTAGTTTGTGTTATTGGGCTAGGGATAAAAACAGGCCCAATCACTTTAGCAACTATGACTACGATGCGATGCAGATTGGCTGGGGGGGTGAGACCACTTCAGGGGAGCGCTGGAATAAGTCCATCGTAACCGTTAATGCGGTTCGTGTCGATTCAACGTGGTTTCAATGCCAGGGGAAAGTATTGGCGTATTACCCCATCGACCTTCAACAACCGCATTATGGGGAGCAGTTCATCGTGCGATCCAACATACAGGACATTCGCTCGCCACGCGTACCCGGTAGCTTTGATTTTCAGCAATACATGGCACATAAAAACGTACATCAACAGCTTTTTATGCGTTCAGGAGAAGTTAAACCTACGGGTGAAAAAATCCAGAATTTCTTCATTGTTGCTACGATAAAACTCCGGCAGCGTTTAGTTCTTCATATCGATGACATTGTACGGCGACCAACGAGCAATGCGATGGTAAAGGCACTGGTTTTAGGGGATCGCTCAGGACTTGACCGGGAATTGGTACAACAATATGCCAATATTGGTGTGGTGCACGTCTTGGCAGTAAGCGGGCTTCATGTAGGTGGGATTTATCTCTTAATAACAATGGTGTTGCAACTACTGGGATTCCGAAACTACCGCCCAGTTTCAACGGTTTCTATCATACTTCTGTTGTGGGGGTATGCGTTCATCACAGGTTTAAGCCCATCGGTTTGCAGGGCCAGCTTAATGTTTTCGCTTTATGGCATAGGCCGTTTGATGTCGAGGAAAGTGGATGTCTTAAATATTTGGGCGGTATCGGGTTTTACATTATTGATTATTAATCCCTTGCAGTTGTTTCAAGTTGGGTTTCAACTTTCATTTTTGGCCGTGCTCGGTATTATTCTTTTTTACGAACCCATACATAAATTATTACAGCCACGATCTCATGTGACGCGTAAGATTTGGTCATTAACCGTAGTGTCAACAGTGGCGCAATTGTCAACTTTCCCTGTTGTCCTTTATTACTTCCATCAGGTGTCTTTGATCTTTCTTCTATCTAATCTGGTTATTGTGCCCCTTATTACCCTCTTGTTTTACGCCAACATAATGGTTCTTGTACTCAGTGCCCTGTTCCAATTTGCTTCAGGATTTGTTGTCATTCTGGATACGCTAATCGAGTGGATCACCTATGCGAGCAGATTTATGGATCGAATCCCATACGCTTATCTGACCGATCTACACATCGGCCCTGTTCAGCTAGTGTGTTTATTTGGTTTGGTTGCGGGTCTTTATATGTATATCAAAGGAAGACTTCCCGCTAAAGGTTATGGCGCTTTATTTGCGTGTCTTCTTCTTGGAATAGTAGCAATACATACACATCGAATCAAAGAGCTGGTAAGGAGTTCCGAGATCATATGTTCTGGTAACGGCATGGTGGTTAGAACGGGTAAAGATTTGCGCACCATTTTCCAGCCGCAGGAAGACATGCAAACGTATTTAGCGCATATCGGTATTCGCAACGCGGTGTATATGGAGTCACCAGGTGTCCATAAGCCTGCGGGGTGCATACAAGTGGGAGATTATAGCATTGCGATGGTTCAGCTCGGGTTTGAGTTAAGCCAGGCCGAATTGGCATGGGTGAAAAGTCTGGAAGACGTATCGTGGAACGAGTTGGTGGAAATGTATGAGGTCGTATACTTGTCTGATTCTGTTGGTAGACAAGATAAGTGGCGATTTAAGCGCTGGCTGAAAAGTGTGAATGCAGAAACGCAGGTAGTAGAGGGCTTTTACACGCAAAAGCTATAGACATTGGTGTGATGGTGGTTGGGTTAAAACGCAAAAAATCCCCTCAGAATGAACTAAGGGGATTTCGATTATTAATTAAAAAACGAATTATCCTTCATCAGCTGCAGCTTCCTTGGCCATTACAGGATAAAGAATGTTTGTCTGCCATTTTGATGTGTCCGGTTCAGTGCCCGGATCCGTTACATATTCTTCCATAACTGCTCCGGTTAGTTCTAAGTTGTTTGCTTCCATGTAAGCCCCAATTGTATTATGAGCTGCTTCCGATTGATCGTAGCTGCCCATGTAGTTAACCAACAGGTATTTTCCTGCAGGTTGCTCATACAATTCGTATCCCTCTGGCGCCTCTTCCATATCTACCGCCATTGCTACAGTTAACTCGGCTTGCATGTTTTCTGTGTCCCAGTTCCAGTACAACGCAGATGGAGGTCCTAAAGCTTTCTCAGAAAAAGCACCCATCTTAGGCATGTTTTCCATGAAATACGCGCTCATATCTGCCATTCCAATAGTGGTTTTATTACCAACATACATACGCGCTTCGCGCTCAACCTCTTGTACTTCATAAGTTGTTGGTTCTGGTTGCGCAGCAGCTTCTTCTTCAGCAATTCCCTTAAGCTTAGACAAACCGTTGTCGAACATCTTGCCCATCATACCTTCCATATCCATTAGTGTTGCAAACAAGTTCCCTGGAACTCCACTGTGCTCTGTATACATTGAAGTAACTTTCACCGTGCCGTCACCCATATCTTCCAGCATCATTTTGCCATCACCTTCGCCCCAATTATGTTTTACATTGGTTTCCATGGCGTAGTTGTCTGGATCAAGTGCGGTAATGGTTTGTGTACCTTGCCCTACATCGTCATTTCCATCCCAGGAGAAGCTAGATCCAACGGTACCTGCGTCCCCAGCGAAAGTAACTTTCATATCTGGGTCTACGTCATACCAGGGCGACCATTTATCGCTCTTTTCAAAGTTGTTAATGTTGTTCCATACCACATCAATAGGTGCAGAAATAGTGGCTTCGGATTTTACGTTCATATCCTTAGGCAATACCAGTGAGGCTATAAGGCCGAGGGCTACCACCACAAGGATTAAAATTCCAATTACTTTTAAAACTTTCATTTTTGTTCCATTTGTTACGAGTGGTGAATATACTAAGAAATTGGATTACCCAAATGTTATTCCTGTACACTTTCATATAACCGTCTGATTTTGTGATGCATATGTATTTGCATTGTGTATTCCGTATATTTGTTTACAATGCCACTTGCTACTCGAACTAAAACACTATTGACCGCTTTGTTTGTGCTCTTCGTTAGCTCAATTACCAGGGCGCAATATCCCATGCAATTTACGAATTCCAACTACGGTGGCGTGCAGTCCGTATCGTACAATCCAGCTAATCTTGCCGACAGCAGGTACCGCTTTGTAATGGCTCCATTGTCTTTTTACGTGAATGCCAACAATAATTACATTAATGTGAAAACGCCATACAGTCAGTGGAAGGCGTTGTTTGGGAATTTGCCTGAAAGCCAACTGGATGAAAATGGTGTGCCCCGTTTTGAAAATTCCTATGTGAACGACCGACTAAACGGGAATCGAAAACAAGCTTTTGTAAATGCCGAAGTTACCGGCCCCTCGTTTTTATTTGGGCTCAAGAATAAGTCGGGTTTTGCACTTACAACGAAAACGCGGACTTTTGCCGGGTTCTATAGTCTCAATGAAGATCTGATGAAGATCTTTCTGGAAGATTTTGACACAACTTACGCGGGTTATACTCCAAACTTCCACCAGTTGCAATACAAAAATATACCAAACACCCAGCAGAGATTTGGTGCTGGTGCTCTAGCTTTCCAGGAGTTTGCGTTCAGCTATGCTACCGTGTTACTTGATGATAAAGAACACTTTGTAAAAGGGGGGGCTACCTTAAAATACCTAATTGGTTTAGGAGGTGGTTACCTTAGGGTAGATGAATTGCAATACGAATTACTCGATGTTGATTCGATACGTTTCCGATCGGCTACCATGAATGGGGCATATACAAGTGACGCGTACTTCTCCGACCCGGATCGAAGACTGTTTCACTATTTGGGAAAGCAGAAGTTAGGAAGCGGCATGGGTGTTGATCTCGGTATTGTATACGAATACCGACCTAATCACAAGGACTATTATTACCGTATGGATCGTCGTAAGGAAGAGGATCGAACGGCCAACAAGTACGTGTTTAAGTTTGGTGCTGCCATTACGGACCTGGGAAGAATTACATTTGATCGTGCGCCGTATACCAGAAACCTGAACATCATCACCGATGGGGATTCAACCGATTGGACGGACTTTCAGAGCGTGACGAAATTCTCAGGCTCAGACGATATCGATTCATTTGCGCTTGAGTTATTCCCAAACAGTACGGTAGATAGTACGTTTAAAATGACGCTACCAACAAGCCTGAACTTGAATGTAGACGTGCACCTTTCCGATAACTGGTATGGAAGTGCGTCGTATATCCAAACGCTGCAAGGCAATAAGGTGAGAGGCGTACGTAAACAGAACATTTTCTCTGTGGGTGCGCGTTATGAAACCCGACGATTTGAATCAGGAGCGCATTTTGTGGTTGGGCATTTTTACAATCCGGTGCTGGTTGGTGCATTCTTGCGTTATGGGCCGGTTTACGTTGGAAGCGATAACCTTGGAGGCATTTTTACAGCGAAATCTACAAACGGGTTTAACCTGTTTGCAGGCATCCAACTTCCTATACTGCATAACCTGATCCCAGATGAAGATGGTGATGGTATTAGTGATGAGAAAGACAAGTGTTTGGGTGTTTTTGGTAGTGATCGGGCATATGGTTGTCCGGATGCCGACGATGATCGTGTTCCGGATAATATGGATCAATGTCCTGATTTACCGGGAACAAAGAAGACCAAAGGATGTCCCGATCCAGATGAGGATGGGGTAGTTGGTCTGGACGATAAGTGCCCGGATTTACCTGGTGAGCCAGAAAATGAGGGTTGCCCGGATACCGATGAGGACGGTGTGCCAGATCACCTGGATGCCTGTAAAACGGAAAAAGGTGTAGAGAAATACAACGGCTGTCCCGATCCACCTGAAGTTGAGGAGGAAGAAGAACCTGCACCTATTGAAAAGAAAGAGGAAAAGCCTGTCGTTAAACGCGAAGACCCGGTAGTAGAAAAAGAAACGCCAAAAACGACTCCAACATCTGCGGCATTAACACCTAGAGATGTGGTGGACTTAATGGACTTCGATACCTATGATTATTACCTGATACTGGGCGCATATAAGAACAAGGCACTGGCCGACGAGCTGGTGAAAAGATTGAACCGGGAAGCCGGGGTGCTTACCTACATTTACTACGATTCGGATGCACAAATGAACTATGTGACCTTCGGAAGAGCAGTGGATAGAGATACGGCGCTAAGTCATCTCGCCGAGTTGAGTAAACCTGCCGTGGAGTCTCGCATAAATGGCCACGTTTGGTGGAAGAAAGTGCCTAAATAAACTAAGGTATTCGTTTACCTTTGCGGCATGAAAATTCTCAAGTACTTCTTTGTATTTCTGCTGTTCGGATTGGTGGGAATAGTGGTTGCTACCTTTTTTGCACCTCGCCAGCATGAAGTAGACAGTACTATAGTGATTAACAAGCCGTTGGAGGTGTGTTGGGATGCT
>DIYD01000246.1:0-17024 GCA_002428905.1 Bacteroidetes bacterium UBA6063
TCAATCACGTTGATCGAAGAGTTGTTTAAGTTGTCTACAACCACCACTTCATGCCCCGACTGTTGCAATTCAACAACGGTATGACTTCCAATGTATCCTAAACCTCCGGTAACAAGAATTTTACTCATCTATACACGTGACGATACCGTCTTTTAATTCATATTTTTTATTGCTTTCAGGACAAGTTGCGTGCCCGTTTTCATCAAACGTTAGGCGATGTCCGAACTTACTCATCCAGCCAATTTGTTTGCCAGGGTTGCCCACCATTAAGGCATAAGCAGGTACTTCCTTGGTGATGACAGTTCCTGCGCCAATGAAACAGTATTCGCCCAGGTCGTTACCACAAACAATGGTAGCGTTGGCTCCAATACTTGCCCCTTTCTTAACTGTGGTTTTAAGGTACTGGTCGCGGCGGGCAACGGCACTTCTTGGGTTGGTAACATTGGTAAAAACCATGCTCGGTCCAAGAAACACGTCGTCTTCGCAAATGACACCCGTGTATATGCTCACATTGTTTTGCACTTTGACGTTATTGCCAAGAACAACATCCGGGCTTACCACCACGTTTTGTCCAATGTTGCAACGTTCGCCTATTATGCAGTTGGGCATGATATGACTGAAGTGCCAAATTTTGGTTCCTTCACCAATGCTGCAGCCTTCGTCAATTACTGCTGTTTCATGTGCCTGAAACTTCATCTTTACAAAGGAAAAGGAATCGAATCGCGTTCGCAAACAAATCCAAACAGAAATTGGAATATAGTGTTTACTACCAGCAGATTAATCGCGAATTGACCCATACCTGAATGCGATTATTCTTACCTTCGTCACGTTAGAAATGGCAGAAAAGAAGTTTATTGATATTGAACGCATTATCGCCTCTAAAAATCCCGGTTTACTTAAAAAGTTACCGGGTTTTGTGTTGCGTTACTTGAAGCGGATTCTGCATCAGCAGGAAATCAATACCATTATTTCCGAGAACCGGGAGCTCAAAAATCAGGACTTCTGCAGCGATATAATTCGACGATTTAATATAAAACTGGAGGTAAGAGGGCTTGAAAACGTACCGAAGCATCGCGGCATTATCCTGGCGTCAAACCATCCGCTAGGTGGCATGGATGCCCTGGCTCTGGTAGACGCCTTTGCAGGCTATCGCAACGATATTCGATTTATAGTCAACGATATACTAATGAACCTCGACAATCTAAGCGAGTTGTTTGTAGGTGTAAATAAGCATGGTAAGAATGCCAAGTCGTCGCTGCAAACGGTAGACAAGTTGTTTGCATCCGATCTGGCAGTATTCGTTTTTCCGGCAGGACTTGTCAGTCGAAAAATAAATGGTGAAATAACCGATTTGGATTGGAAAAAGACCTTTATTACCCGAGCTAAGAGGAACAACAAAGAAGTTGTTCCGGTGCATATAGATGGTGGCCTTTCGAACTTCTTTTATCGACTTGCCAGATGGAGAGAACGACTTGGTATAAAGGTTAACGTTGAAATGCTATATTTGGTTAACGAACTGTTTAAACAGAAAAATAAAACGATGACGATTACCTTTGGTAAACCCATAGTGCCTGAGACATTTAATGGAGAAAAGAACGATGTCTACTGGGCAAATTGGGTAAAAGACCAGGTATATGCATTAAAAGGTTAGTACATGTCAAACAATTTAGATTACATCATTCCACCCGTACCTGTTTTTGACCTGAAAAAGGAATTGACAGAAGACCGCTTTGTGCGTACTACAAACAAGGCAGGGAATGAGATTTATATTGTAAATCATCACAACAGTCCGAATGTGATGCGTGAAATCGGACGACTCCGAGAGTGGACGTTTGCTGCTTCAGGAGGTGGTACAGGCAAACCGATAGACGTGGATCACTATGATACCTCGGAGCATTGTTATCAGCAACTCATATTGTGGGCACCGGAAGCCGAAGAGATCATAGGAGGGTATCGATTCATTGATTGTTCCACTCTGCCCGAAACGGATCCATTGGAGCTTTCAACTGCGCATTATTTTAGCTTTTCTGATCGATTTAAATCGGGTTATCTAAATGAAACGATAGAGCTGGGTAGAAGTTGGGTTCAGCCCAATTTTCAACCAAAATCCGGTTCCAGACGAGGAATTTTTGCTTTGGATAACCTGTGGGATGGCCTTGGAGCAATAACGGTAGACTATCCGCACATCAGGCATTTCTTTGGAAAGGTGACGATGTATTCACAATTCGATACCGAAGCCCGTGATGCGATTCTCACTTTTTTGAATCTGTATTTCCCGGATACCGAGGATTTAATTCGGCCAATATTACCGTTAGAGATAAATTCAGATTTAACCTCCTTTGTCGAGGAGCTCGGCGAACTTCCCTTTAAAGAAGCACATAAGGTGTTGACGAAATTTGTTCGGGGTAAGGGAGAGAATATTCCTCCTCTGGTGAACAGCTACATGCAGTTATCTCCTACTATGAAAACTTTTGGTACTGCATTGAATAAAGATTTTGGAGGTGTTGAGGAGACCGGAATTTTAGTCACCATTGGCGACATCTACCCCGAAAAGAAGCAAAGGCACGTCGATACGTATACGCCTTAATCTCTTACAACCTGCCCCTGATAGCTTATGATCCCCTCGGTAAGATGGTTGATCACAGAAAAGCCAAGTTGTTCCATAAGTTTAATTGCAGATCTGCTTCGAACACCAATTGCACAATAAACCAGATACTCATCGTCCTTATTGAGCATAGAAAAAGACTCTACAGAGTTGTTACTCATGATGTCTATGTTGATGGCATTTGGTAAGCGGTATTTGCCAAATTCTTCTTCATTGCGAACATCAATGATTCGTAGATCATCTCGTTCGCTCAGCAGCACCTGGCATTCTTCTCCGCTTAATTCGTGAATCATAATGGCGTATAAACTCACAAATTACCGAAGTAAACGCGCGTCAACCTATGTCAACAATCAGGATGGGATATGATAAAAATCAGTAAGGCGCTGTTTTTAGCCTGTCATACTCTTTAATCGTTATGGTGGCTTTGTCTACCTCGACCAACCCGTCATTTTTAAACTCCGATAGCATCCGAATTGCAGATTCAACCGAGGTGCCTGCAATCCCGGCCAGTGTTTCTCGCGATACGGCCATGCTAAAGGGCTTGCTCGGGTCGTCGGTATACTTGTCTGACAATTGCACCAGTGCACTCGCTACACGCTTTCTAACCGAGTCGTATGCCAATTCAACAATCTTATATTGTTGCGCTAAAAGGTTGTTGCTCAGCAATTTAATAAACTTAGAAGCGACGGCAGATTCGGTTTCAATAACTTCCAGAAAGTCGGATGTTGGAATGTGTGTGATTTGACTTGGCTCCAGCGCTTCGGCATTTTCCTGTGTGCTGGTTTTCTTCAAAACAGACCAGTATCCAAAATAGTCACCGGGCTTTAGCAGGTCTAAAACCATCTCTTTGCCATCAGTGCTCAATCGTGTCAGTTTTATCTTACCGTTTGCCACCTGGTAGATGTTGGTAGGCGTTTCTCCTTCACGATAGATTAACTCCCGTTTACCATAGGATTTCTGGTATTTGTTCGGGAAAAGTTCGTCTTCAGATTTGGTCGACGCTTTGCTCGAAGTGCCACCACTAATTACTTCGTATTTTTTCAATCGGTTTTCAACCGCACTAAGCAAATCCGTTTCATCGAAGGGTTTTACGATATAGTCGTCTGCTCCCAGGCTCATGCCTTTACGGATATCTACTTTTTCCGCTTTAGCGGTTAGGAAGATAAAAGGTATTCTCATGGTTTGAGGGTTGCGGCTAAGCATGTGCAGTACGCCATAACCATCTAAGTTAGGCATCATAATATCGCACAATATGAGGTCAGGAAGGTTGTCCTGGGCCTGCGAAACGCCAGCTATTCCATCTTCTGCGGTGAGCACGGTATAACCGTCCAGTTCCAAAATTTCCGCTAAATTCTCTCGAATTTCGAGGTTGTCTTCAATTATCAGGATTGTTTTCATTTATTCACTCTTTAGATCAAGGGAAATTCCAAAAACACTGCCTTTCCCAAGTTCACTTTCAAAGATAAGTTCCCCGTTCAAAAGAGCAATATATCGTTTAACGATATGTAAGCCTAAACCTGTTCCCTGAACATTTCCTGCGTTGGAAGCGCGGTAGAATCGGTTGAATAGTTGTTCCTGATCCGCTTTGCTTATACCAATTCCGTTATCCTTCACTCGAATGTCGAGTAAACCATTCTCGCTGGTCACATCAATGGTTATTTGTCCTTCAATACCAGAATATTTTATGGCATTACTTACCAAATTGGTCAATACGTTTTGCACGATAAAACGATCGGTGGAAACCAGTTCCGAGTCCATATTATTATTCAGTGTTATCACTTGATTTGGTTTCTTCAGCATCTCCATGTCTTCTTTCACCTCCTGAATGCACTCTATCAGGTTAAATTCTTCATGGGCTGCCTGAAGTCCATTGTTCTCCAATTTCTCCAGCGAAAGAAAATCATTCAGAATCATGGTCAGGTTACGTACATTGTTCTGAATACGATCTGTGTGTTTAGAAATCCGTTCGGGCTTACCCGCATCTGAATATTTATTAATCAGTGAGGCGGAACTCAAAATCGTACTCAGTGGTGTGCGGAATTCGTGCGAGGCCATGCTTACGAACTTCGATTTCATCTCATTCAATTGTTTCTCCTTTTGAAGCGAGTTGTAAATCTCTTTTTCGGCATTCTTCTGCTGGGTTATATTGCTTTCTACCAATAAAATTCGGTCAATTTCATTCGATTCATTTTCCAGCGGAACGGCACGTACTCTGAACATGTACTGGTGCGAGTCCATTTCAAATGTTGCGGGAATGCCATTAAACACAGACGAGAGTTTTTGAGCCACTACCTCACGCATATCCTCAATTAAAATGTCCAGGTAGTTTTTACCGATGAGCTCGTTTGTACCAAAACCTAAATCCCGTAAACCCTGTCCTTCGATGAATAAAAAATTAAGGTCTTTGTCCAGCACACTTATGGATCCGTTCGGAAAGTTCTCGGCAATGGCAATGTACAGTTTTTGACTTTCCATCAATGCCGCCGAGGTGTTTTCCTTGGTTCTAATTTCGGCTTCCAGCTGTTTATTCGCCGTTTGTAGTTCTTCTGTCCGTCGGTCTATTTGCAACTCCAACGTTTCGAGATGTGTGTTGAGTTCATTTTGCGCCTTTCGTTCCTTGGTAAGATCGTGAATAATGCCAGTGAATAAAACCCGATCTTTTAGCTTCACTTCGCTCACAGCCAAACGAAATGGAAACGTGGAACCGTCTTTTTTCATTCCTTCCACTTCCCGGCCTACACCAATAATTTTTGGTTTTTGACTGGTCTTGTAATTATGAATGTAACCATCATGTTGACTCTGATGGGGTTGAGGCATGAGCATGCTTACATTTTTACCAAGCACTTCTTTGCTGGAGTAACCAAAAAGACGCAGTGCGGCTGCGTTTACTTCCTCCATTTTTCCATACTCATCGATGACAATGATACCGTCAATAGCATTCTGAAAAACAGACTTAAACTTGAGTAGAAGTTCTTGATCTTGCATCTGCAGTTTGTACTTTGGTTCGAACATACGTTAAACCTCAAAAAGTATCAACTGATCGAAGGAGGTGTCAGTAAAAAACCAAAACACAGACCATTCTGTTAAATAAAGAGTTATGGGAAAAAGAATTCTGTTCGGGTTACTGATTTTAGCGGGTACCGGAGTCTTTTTGTCTTGTGCAGGTAGAGATATGAAAACAACGGAAGAATACAAATTGCAATTAGGTAAAACACTACAGGCAGACCTGGATAGTCTGGCAAACGCAAATGTGGAGTTTAGTAATTGGGCCTCAAAGCAAAATCTTGATGTAGATCTTGTGTCGTACGAACCTGTGTTGAACATCGAAGACCTGGCAAATGCCTTTCCTGCATTTGAGGCAGGTAAGCCCTTGTTTGTGGCTTTAGTCGGAGAAGAAAACGACCTGTTTTATCAGCGTGTGATTCGTTTTTACAAGGGGTTCTCTAAACAGATGAAGTCTTTTGGATTACAGGTGGTTGTTGTTTCAAGTAAAGCGGAGCATACACTACATTCCGACAATTTTCATTTGGTTGCAGACAACAATGGTGCATTGGCCGCTTTGATTCATTCAGATGCCGAAATTGCCTCGACCTGGCAGATGTACAAAGAATCGTTTTCGGAGAAGTCAGGTGCTCACACCTATGGGGTGTTATTCGATGAGCATCTTAAAACGATTCAAAGCTGGTCATCTCGCAATATTACCCGATTCCCGGAACCGATAGAAGTGCGTTCGTCGTTATTCAGACATGTATTTGATCAACGCAATGGAAGTGCATTAAGTCCGTACATGGAACTGAACGACTTTGAGAACTACGTGATCAGTAGCAAAGGCACAGAGCGGGCATTTACAGGTGAGTTTTTTGATCACAAAGCGGAAGGTATTTATTTGTGTCGACGATGCAATTCACCCTTGTACTGGAGTGCAGATAAATTTGATTCGCGATGCGGATGGCCAAGTTTCGATGATGAAATCGACGGTATGGTCACACGTTCTGTTGATGCTGACGGCAGACGTACTGAAATTACGTGCACCCATTGCGATGGGCATCTGGGACATGTATTCCTTGGTGAAGGATTTACCGAGAAGAACACCAGACATTGTGTGAATTCAGCATCCTTAAAGTTTAAAACGTTGAGCAATGAATAGAGTAAAATTGGTAACAACCGTACTTTTGGTTGGTGTGTTATTTGGCTGTGCCAAAAGTCAGGATAAAAATGTAGAATTGGAAGAAATTACAAGCGAAGAAATGTCGACAATGAATTTAGATACAGCCACATTTGGCGCAGGGTGTTTTTGGTGTGTGGAAGCGGTTTTTCAAGATTTGAAAGGCGTTGCTAAAGTAGAATCGGGCTATGCAGGTGGTTTTACTGCAAACCCGACGTATAAAGAGGTGTGCTCTGGTGCAACCGGACATGCGGAAGTGGCACGTATCTGGTTTGATCCGACAGTGATCTCCTATGAAACCTTATTGGAGGTGTTATGGCATGCGCATAATCCAACCACTTTAAACAGACAAGGAAACGACGTAGGAACGCAATATCGCTCGGTCGTTTTCTATCACTCCGAAGATCAACGAATCCAGGCGGAGGCAAGTAAGGCTGCAACCGATTCAAGTGGTTTGTGGCCCGATCCTATTGTAACTGAAATACAGCCGGTTCCGGAGTACTATCCGGCAGAGAACTATCATCAGAATTATCTAAAAAACAATCCGAATCAGGCCTATTGTGCCGCAGTGGTAGCTCCAAAGGTTCAGAAGATTCGAAAGGAGTTTAAGCACCTACTCAAGAGTAGTAATTAACGCCTCTTAATAGAGAACCAGTTTAGTGCGTTTGAGTACGTTCTGATTTTTATCGAGTACGCTCAATGTATAGGTTCCAGTAGCACCGAATTTGGATATGTCAATGGTTTGAACGTTCCCGTTTGCCGGTGATTGATATATGAGCTGCCCTTGCATATTATCAATTCTGACAAAATGTACCTGTTTTGTGCAATTGAGTTCTGAAGCTATATTTATTATGGAACTTGAAGGGTTGGGGTACACTTTTATTTGACAATCCGGGACTGATGGAACGGAACTATTGTCAATATTGATGAATAGCGTGTCGGTAACCGCCAATGAAACGGTGTCATAAATAGTGATTGTATCGTAAACAACCATTGTGTCCGATATCTGAATAGTATCATTAACCCAAATGGTATCATTGTACTGTATCGTGTCCACAACATATGAGGTGTCGTATGTCCATAACGTGTCATTCGTCCATAAGGTATCGTATGTTTTGACCGTAATTGTATCGTACAAAGTAGAATCAAGACCGCACACTTTTCGGCCAAATAGTTTTTCAATCTCAGAAACCGATAGTTCCCGGTTGTACATCGCCACATCATCTAAATAACCTTTATAATAATGGGGTCCAACGTTATTTGTTGATGAAAAGAACTGGCTATGAGCACCCATGATCCAATCGTTTGTTGTTGTATATCTTATACTGTCTCGCCCAATGCTGATTCCGCCGCGCTGCGCATTTGCTCCGGTAACAAAGCAGCCATCGATATAGAGAAGGATATGGTTGTAAATGCTACTATAGGTCATCGTGTACATGTGCCATTTGCCGTCTGCATAGTGCTTATTGCTATTGGCGCCAACCCAATTATTGTTCGAACCGGCTCCAAAGCTTCCAAGTACACCGGCGGTATTGTGTACACTGCTTGATACCCCCCATGTTCCAGATAAGGAATTGGAGCAATTGATGAAATAACTCCACGTTGTGGTGTCTGAGTACTTAAACCAGAAGTTTATAGAAAGGGTCGACTTCATTAGGCTTGAATGCCTCCCAACGTTGATATAGTCTCCTGAGCCGTCAAAGTAGTAGGCCGAATCTTTATGTCCAAAACGGTCTGTAGTTAGTGTAGCGCCGGTTACCTTACCATTATTGCTGTTTTTGCTCTCATCGTTGGCGTTTCCATTGAACGGCCAGTAGCCAACTAATCCGTTGGTCACCGTTTGTCCGAAAGACAACGTAGCGCACAACGTAATCAACAGGAAAAATGCGAATTTTTTCATAGTTACTATTTTAGACCGGAAATTTACGTATTTCAGGATGAAGGTGCAATCCTGGAAATCCGGATTCTCCAGGCGGTACTCGCTAGTCTCCCTGCGCTAAGTTTGAGCTTGAATTTTTCCGAAAAGCACAATCCGGTTACCCAAATGATCTGATCGTTCTGGTCGGTCAGAATTGGGATGGTGGTTTTCAAATGTTGTGCAATTTTATGATCCGTGAAAACATCACTCAGTAGCTTGGAACCAAGCATTCCAAAGGGTTGAATACGGTCGCCGTTCTGCCAGTGTCTCACGTGCAACTGTGTAACCCGGGTAGGGTCAATATATATGATGTTCGCGTCCCGTTCAATCGTTCTGGAGGCATGTACTTCGTCCACCAGAATGGTATGTTCTGTAAACAAGTACTTGCCTGGGTCATGAATAAGAAGGTGATCAGCCCCTGAATTATGCGTGCTTAATATCCAATGAGTTCGATCCTTGACCAGTGTATGGTTGGTTGATCTGAAAGTGGCTCCGACATTTTTTGCGGAGACCATCTGCTTGCATTGATCGTGATTAAACCCATACGAGTTTAGAATTCTGTACAGAATTAAATGGGGCTGTGGATAACTCTTGGTGTCTTCAATTTGGATGTAAAGTTGCCCATTTTCACGACGAGTAATACCTTGTATGGTTTTATTTATCAGGTGGTTGTGCAGTTCAAGATGTTCCAGAACCTTGTCGCTATTCAGCCGGAAGGTTCTGCCAATCTGACCATCGATTGATTGCAAGATAGGAATAACATGATGTCTGAGGTGGTTTCGCAGATATTCATCTTTGTCATTACTTGAGTCTTCGCGATAGGTCCAATTGTTGGAAGCAGCGAACGATCGAATTTCGTCGGATTCAAATTCCAGTAAAGGCCTTATAATGTGATTTGCCAAACGATGTTGAATGCCGGTATACCCTTGAATACCAGTGCCTCTGATTTGATTGATTAGCAGGGTTTCAATGTGATCCGTACTGTGGTGTGCTGTGGCAATAAACGCGCTTTTCGATTCTTGCCTTACCTGCTCAAACCAGTCGTATCTTAGCTTTCGTGCAGCCTCCTGAATACTTAAGCCTGAAGTAATGGCAAATTGCCTGGTATGAAATACGCGCACATGGCAAGGGATCTTTAAGGATGCGCAAAGCTCCTGAACAAAATCAGCGTCTCCATCGCTCTCCTCACCTCTCAGCTGAAAATTACAGTGCGCTACCACCAAATCGTACTTCAATTGGTGTAATAAACGTAATAACACTACGCTGTCTGCACCCCCACTCACCGCCACAACTATTCGGTCGTCTTTTTTAGTCCATCTCTCGGATGATAAGCTATGTGCCAAGCGTTCTTGCATTATTTTTGCCCTGATTCAAATCTATGATGCCACCGGTATTAAAAAAAACAGTACAACGATATTTTCCGGCTTTACTTATAGCGCTTTTTGTCTCTCCAGTACAAAAGTGCACGGCGCAGAGTGTTATTGAGCTTTTGCAAGCTGATGTAATTGAGTATGATCAGGAATTCGTAGACGCGGAACGGGTGAAAGGAAATGTGCGATTTAAGCAGGACGAGGTATTTATGGACTGCGATAGTGCCTATTTTTTCCGTAAAGAGAATCGGGTTAAGGCTTTTGGTAACATCTACATCCGTCAGCGCGATACATTTAATCTTTGGGGAAACTATCTAGAATACAACGGAGACGAAAAACTTGCCTATGTGAGGGAAGACGTTCGCTTACGCGATCAGAAAATGGAATTGACCACAGATCTGGTGCAGTACAATGTTGAATCGAAAACGGCATACTATACAACGGGAGGGAACATCCGTAATGAACAGGACCGCCTCTACAGTCGCAAAGGGCAGTATAATAGCAGGAGTAAGACCTTTTTCTTCAAAGACAGCGTGGTACTGACGAATCCTGAATATCGAATGAACAGTGATACGCTGCATTACAATACGGTGAGCAAGGTAGCCCAGTTCTATGGCCCTACGTTTATTCGAAGTGAAGAGAATACAATTTTCTGTAAAAATGGCTGGTACAATACGGCAGAAAATACAAGCCAGTTTAGTCGGGGTGCATGGATTCAGGGAGAAACCAACCGATTGGAGGCCGACAGTATTACGTACAACAGAAACAGCGGTATAGGGCGCGCATTTCGCGATATAACCTTAACCGATACCATGGAGAAGATTAAGATTACCGGCCAGGAAGGCATCACATACAGGCAAGATAAACGGACCAAGATTTACGGAGATCCGTTGGCCGTTAAGTACATAGACAACGATAGTCTGTTCCTCAGATCCGATACCCTAATTGACCATACGGATAGCTTGGGCAAACGCTTTTTGTCTTCCTATTACAATACGGAGTTGTTTAAATCAGACATGCAGGGTGTAGCTGATTCACTGGTCTATGCTTTTACCGATTCAACCATTATTATGAACGGGGATCCCATCCTATGGACGGAAGAAAACCAAATTACAGGTGACACCATAGTCATTTACAGGAGAAATGGGGTGTTGGATAAAATGGATGTGAAGAACGAGGCTTTTATTGCCTCCGAAGAAGCCCCGAATACGTACAATCAAATCGACGGCAACTATATGACGGCTTTCTTTAGGCTCAATAAACTGCACAAAGTTGATGTAGAAGGCAATGGGCAAAGTGTGTACTACGTGAAAGAAGAGGATTCGACCTATTCAGGCATCAATCATATCGTTTGCAGTAGCATGCGTATTTTACTGGATAGCAATAAAGTGCAAGACATCATATTCTACACCGATCCGAGTGGTGGTTTTTATCCTGTAAATCAATTTCCTTCGGATAAAAAGAAACTGCCCAATTTGAAATGGCTTGTGGATCGAAGGCCAAGGTTGGAACAATTTGCCATTTTAGAGCATTAGAATGAGGTGGTTGTTGATCATACCCTACGCACTTTGCAGTTTTTTTGTTTCTGCCCAAACCGCGTATATGGATGGGGTAAAAGCCGAACGCGAGCAGATTAATACACGATTTGGTGACCCTGAGAAGAGCATTCTGAATCAGGAAGATCAGCAGACATTTCATGGATTGCATTTTTACTCCATCGATTCGAGTTATCGGGTTGAGGCTAAGTTTAAACGTAGAAGAGGAAGGCCATTTGAAATGCAGACAAGCACAAGTCGCTTACCGGTTTACAAAAAGTACGGTGTTTTGAAATTCTCGATAAACGGAGAAAAATGTAAGCTATACGTATACAAGCCTGTAAAACCCAAAGGCGATACAACCGTTATTGATTATGTGTTTTGCCCGTTTAAAGACGCCACGAATAGAGATTCAACCTATGGGGGAGGGCGTTATCTCGATTTTCAGATCGATGACTTAGCCCGAAAAATGTATGTTGATTTTAATACCTGTTACAATCCATATTGTGCATACAACACCAGGTATTCTTGTCCCATTCCACCCCACGAAAACTGGTTGGCTGTTCGAATCGATGCTGGCGTTAAAAAATGGCATGATTAACCATGAAATTGCTATAGTTTAAAACAACTACCTTTGCAGCCAATTATGATGATCGAAGTACTTAAATCGAAAATACATAATGTGAAAGTGACTCAAACTGAGTTGCGTTACGTTGGGAGTATAACCATTGACGAAGATTTGCTGGATGCAGCAAATATGATCGAAGGTGAGAAGGTGTTGGTGGTCAATAACAACAATGGAGAGCGTTTAGAAACCTATACCATCAAGGGAGAAAGAGGTAGTGGAATGGTATGCCTTAACGGGGCTGCCGCGCGTAAGGCTCAATGGGGTGATCAACTGATTATCATTTCGTTTGCGATGCTTGATTTCGATGAGGCCAAAACGTTTACTCCAACAATTATTTTCCCAGACGCCAATAACCACCTGACTTCTTGAAAAACAAGCTTCTAAAGATTCTTAAGCGGGTTGCTTACCCTCTGGTAGGGCTGGGTTTAATTTATCTGGTATTACAGAAAGTAGATTCAAACGAAATCTGGACGGCGCTTAAAACGGCAAATTATGGTTGGGTGTTGTTAGCAGCGCTTGCCGGTTTAACAAGTCACTTCGTTCGAGCAGTGCGCTGGAAGATGCTCATTGAACCCTTAGGTTATGCTTCACGTGTGCGCACTGGTTTTTATGCCGTGATGGTGGGCTACGCGGTGAACTATGCGACACCACGATTTGGTGAAGTAGTCCGTTGCGCATTAAAGAGTAATACGGATAATGTTCCGGTAGACAAATTGGTAGGTACTGTCTTTATTGAGCGGGTATTTGACTTAATTGTCACAGCCATCATTACCCTGATTGCCGTGTTTATTCAATACGATGTAATTGGAAATTTCATTGCTGAGCAATTTCAGGAGAATGGCGGTGGTAGCTCAATTAAACTGATTATTCTTGGTGGCCTGGCAGCTTGTGGTATTGTAGGCATATTAATCTATAATCGACTCCGTAAAAGAGAGTTGAAGAATCCTTTGCTGCGCAAAATTGTTGATTTAATCACCGGTTTGATTGAAGGTGCCAAAAGCATTCTTAAACTGGAAAGACCGTTATTATTTATAGCGTACACCCTTGTTATCTGGTTGATGTATTTCATGGTGTCGTACCTTATCTTCTTCGCGTTGGATAGCACCTCGCATCTTGGAATTGATGCTGCTCTTACAACACTAATCGTTGCTACAATAGCCGTAATAATTCCAGCACCCGGAGGTTTAGGAAGCTTTCATTACTTTGTGCCGTTGGGTCTGTTGTTGTATGGAATAAATATTCAGGATGGAACCAACTACGCTATTATTTCGCACGCAAGCCAAATGCTGATGATATTGGTCATTGGCGGTATATCTGCTATCTTAGTGCGGTTCGAAAAGAAAAAGCTAAATCCCAATGGGGCATCATAATCGAATTTCAAAAGTTATTAATACCTTGGTAGAATTGAGCCAGTTGGTGCACGATTGGAAGACACGGGGTGAGACCATTGTATTTACCAATGGATGTTTTGATTTGCTTCACAAAGGGCACATCGATTACCTAAATAAGGCAGCAGACTTAGGAGACCATTTAGTCGTTGGTCTTAACTCAGACGATTCGGTGAGTCGGTTGAAAGGAGAGCACAGACCATTGCAAGATGAAAGCAGTAGAAGTTTTGTGATGGCTTCGCTTGAATGTGTTTCCGCTGTCACCGTATTTACGCAGGATACTCCTAAGGAGTTAATTGAGCTGGTTAAGCCCGATGTGCTTGTAAAGGGTGGTGATTACGTTCCGGAGACGGTAGTTGGTGCGGATTTCGTCACCTCAATCGGAGGAAGGGTGCAGATTATTCCCTTTCTAGAAGGGTATTCAACCACGTCAATTGAGAAGAAAATTATCGCAAGTAATAGCTAAGTAATTTCTGCGCTCTATGTGAGGTTTTCTTATCTTTGATAAATTGACTTTGAAAACCACGCTAGTTCCAATAGCCCTCTTTCTTGTTTTTGTGTGTAATGTAAAGGCTGTACACGCACAAAATGTATTGCAGTACAATTTTACGGTAGATGACGGTTTGCCCAGCAATGAGTGTTATTTTACACATGTTGACCAGAAGGGATATGTTTGGGTAGGAACCGACAGAGGGTTGTGTCGTTACGATGGATATACCTTTGAAGTCTTTACCACTAAAAATTCAAGCTTAACCGGAAATACGGCTTTCAATGTTTATGAACACAATAACGGGGATTTATGGTTCATGTGTTTCAACCGAACGGTTTCGATTTTTGACCTGAACACCGAGGAGTTCAGGCCTTTTTCGCAGAACGAAGACCTACAAAAACTTAAGTCCTGGACTACCGACATAATTCCGTTCGCTTCTTCGTTATACTTATTCTCCAACCTGCAGTATTTATCGTTTTATAAATACGATATAGCTAAGGACTCAGGTTCGATTTCACGGATAAAGAATATAGTGCGCGATAGCAGTGTGTTGGATCCCTCCATCGTTCTTAACGTTTCTACCATGAAACGCCGATTGTCCAAAGTATTCCAGATACGTGGTACTAAAATGGCCTGGACGAATTGTACACACTGTGGCCCCAATATAGATGGCTACATGTTATTACGAAGTTTAATTCGTGTCGACTCTTTTCAAATAGGAGGGATGCAAAATCACCTGTTTCAAATTAGCGATCTGGGCGAAGCCAGTTTTTTAAAGTTTCAATCAAAAATTGAGAAAGTGATACGCGCAAGCGATAACCGCATACTGGTGGTTACCAGTGATACCGTATTCTCACTTTTAGGACAAAAGTTGGTTCCACTACTGGTAGACGGAGGATATACTGGTATTTCACAGGGTCGTGAAGGAAATTACTGGGTGAGTACAATAGATCGAGGCATGCTTATGGTTCCTCGCCTTACCCTTGCATCTACGCGAGGGCATATGCTCTACGAAAAGAAGGTAACTGCTTTGGAGCGCCTGGATCAGGAACTTTGGGTTGGAGCTTACCCAGAATCCATATATCGTTTATCAGATCGAGACTCCACAGCTTCCTTCGTAGCTGCAATTCAATCGGGCATGGTAAGTAAACTCGAAGTCAGAAGCATCTGGAAGTCAGACAAACACCTTCTTACGACCGGTTCGCTTTCGTTTGATTTACAGGAGGAAGAACTAAAACCCAAACGTTTCTATTCAAAGGGCAATACAATTTACAATGTAACATGTCCTGGTGGGAAATTGGTCTCTATAGGTTATGAACCCGGGTATTTTGTGTACGATTCGATTGATTTGCTTGAGAATGCATCTGACTCAAACTATACGTGGTTTGATACCAGGGGAGAGCGCATAACACACCTCCACAAAGATGCAGCGGGTAACATTTGGATGGCCAGTTTGGGTGGCATATGGAAATTGCGTTGCGAAGCATTAGACAAGCCTCAGAAATTGGATTTCGATGATCGGCTTAATCAGCGGTTTAATGCCGTTAGAAGTCAAGATGGTTTCCTGGTACTGGGCAGTGCGGTAGACGGCCTGGTTATACTCCGAGATTCCCATGTTTCCCACCTTACCACGGATTCTGGCTTGATAAGCAACGTGGTAGAATGTCTTGCATTTGAGTGTGATTCAGTATGTTGGGTTGGATCAAACAAAGGTCTGTCGAAGGTTAGTTTATCGCATAGGGTTTCAAGGAGTAAGGTATTATACTCCCTGGGCAAGTCTGATGGCATATATCCGGCTTCAATCAATGCACTATCGGTTTATGATGGACTACTATGGATTGGAACAGATCGGGGACTAACTACAGTGTCTTTGGATGAACTGATTCCATGTACCACGAAACCGCTCATCTATATAGAGCAAGTGTTGGCAACCGGTTCGGAAGAGTTCGGTTCGCTCCAAACCAAATTTGCCTATGATCAAAACAACCTAAGCGTAACGTTTGTTGGCATTTGTCAGAACAAACCAGAGAAAGGATTTTATAGATATCGACTCCTTACAGATAACTCAGATAACAGAGCATATACGGTTTCCAATAACAACAGTGCCAGTTTTTTGGATTTAAGTCCGGGGAAATACACGTTTGAGGTAGCATGCAGAAACAGAAATAATGTTTGGTCAGAGACAAAGGCATTCCAATTCGAAATAATACCTCATTTTACAGATACGCTATGGTTTAGAATAACCATGTATTTGCTCATTGCACTGCTGGTTGCAGGTGGTTTTTACCTCAGACTTAAAGAAATTCGCAGGAGAAATGAGCGAGACAAACAGTTGGCCGAATTGGAATTCAAGTTTAAAGAGTCAGAGCTAGCCATTTTGAGAAATCAAATGAACCCGCATTTCATGTTCAATGCATTAAACTCGATTCAATCGTACATTCTGAAGAGCGATAGAGATACAGCGTCTCATTATGTGCAGCGCTTCTCCAAGCTTATGCGATCTAGTTTGGAATTGTCGATGGATGATTGGATTTCATTAGCGGTAGAGATCGACTTTTTGGCCAATTACCTGACCATGGAAAAAATGCGTTTCCCGGAACGTTTTACCTTTGAAATACAGGTTGACCCAGATTTGGATCCCCACGATGTTTTGCTGCCACCGTTCCTGATACAACCTATTGTTGAGAACTCGGTTAAACATGCGTTCAAAAACCGGGAAACAGGAGGTGTAATAACCATAGCCTTTAGCCTACAGGTCGGAGAAGTTTTGTGCACGGTTACAGACAACGGGATTGGGATCAATCAAGAGAATTTAAACAAGCCTAGAGCAAGTCACAAGTCCTACGGAATTGAGGTGGTACGAAACCGACTTCGATTGATATTGCGTGATGAAAATGCAGAACCCCTTCGCTACACCGATATCAA
>DIYD01000246.1:17072-17560 GCA_002428905.1 Bacteroidetes bacterium UBA6063
CCCCTTCGCTACACCGATATCAACACCATACACGATAATCAAACCGGCACCATAGTGGAAATAAGAATACCAATTGAATAAAGAATACAGCGTTCAACGCGATTCGAAAACCTGAATTGAAACATACGTCAACATACCGACTTAGATCATTGCTTGTTTTTGCAATAGGGTGGTTTATCCTTTTGCAAACAGGCCAGGCTACTGAAGTCCATGCGCAAGTACACCAAATGGTCAACTATACGATAAAGGATGGTTTACCAAGTCCGGAAACATATTTTGTGCATAACGATGAGCAGGGATATCTGTGGATAGGAACAGATCGAGGCCTGGCTAGATTTAACGGAAGAACGATTGAAACCTTCACAACGGATAATTCGGCATTAACAGGAAATACAATTTTTAAGGTTTTTGAAGCAGGGAATGGCGAGCTTTGGTTTACATGCTACAATGGCAGCATTACGATCTATGATCTGGAAACGGGCCAATTC
>DIYD01000243.1:0-284 GCA_002428905.1 Bacteroidetes bacterium UBA6063
ACGAAGATGAGTAACGATCACGGACATCACAAAGAGACTTTTATTTCGAAGTACGTTTTCAGCATGGATCACAAAATGATCTCCAAGCAATTCCTTATTACAGGTATTATCATGGGGGTATTTGGTGTTGCTATGTCTATTCTATTTAGATTGCAATTGGCATGGCCTGAAACGAGCTTCCCAATTCTTAACTGGTTGTTTGGCGACCAATGGGCGCCAGAAGGCCGTTTGGATTCAGGTTTCTACATGGGACTTGTAACGATTCACGGTACCATCATGGTATT
>DIYD01000243.1:353-6743 GCA_002428905.1 Bacteroidetes bacterium UBA6063
TCACGGTACCATCATGGTATTCTACGTTCTTACCGCCGGATTGAGTGGTACGTTCTCCAACCTACTGATACCTTTACAGGTTGGTGCCCGTGATATGGCATCACCGTTTATGAATATGTTGTCGTACTGGTTCTTCCTGCTTTCGAGCATTGTATTAATGAGCAGTATGTTTGTTTCTACCGGACCTGCATCGGGTGGTTGGACGATCTATCCTCCATTGAGTGCGCTTGAGAAAGCCATGCCAGGTTCTGGATTGGGTATGACCTTATGGTTGATTGCCATCATCCTATTCATCGTTTCAGCTCTTTTAGGAGGTATTAACTACATCAGTACAGTATTAAACATGCGTACAAAGGGGATGTCAATGAACAGAATGCCGCTTACCATTTGGGCCTTCTTATTAACTGCAATCCTTGGTTTGTTATCGTTCCCTGTATTACTAGGTGGTGGTTTACTTCTTATGTTTGACCGTTTAGCAGGTACAAGTTTCTACCTTTCTGATATTTTCTTAGGCGGTGGTATTGGAGCCCTTGAACAATCAGGTGGTAGTCCAATCTTATTCCAGCACTTGTTCTGGTTCCTGGGTCACCCTGAGGTATACATTATCATCATGCCTGCACTAGGTATTACATCAGAAGTAATTGCTGTAAACGCACGTAAGCCAATCTTTGGTTATACCGCGATGGTTATCTCATTGATGGGTATCTCTGTACTTTCGTTCTTAGTATGGGGGCACCACATGTTTATCACCGGTATGAATCCGTTATTGGGTACCATATTCCTGGTGATGACCCTGATTATTGCTGTTCCTTCGGCCGTAAAAACGTTCAACTATCTCGCCACCCTATGGAAAGGTAGTATACGATTCACCAATGGTATGATGTTCGCTATTGGGCTGGTTTCTCTGTTCATTACCGGTGGTTTAACCGGATTGTTCCTGGGTAACGCTGCACTGGACATCACACTTCACGACACCTATTTCGTAGTTGCCCACTTCCACCTTGTAATGGGTAGCTCGGCAATCTTCGGTATGATGGCCGGTATTTACCACTGGTTCCCAAGAATGTTTGGTCGTACTATGAACAAGACGTTGGGTTATATCCATTTCTGGTTAACCTTCATTTCGGCTTACATGGTGTTCTTCCCAATGCACTTCCAGGGTTTGGCTGGTGTACCTCGCCGTTATTATACCTTCAATATTTTACCTGAATTTGCGCCATGGATGGATGTAAACGTATTCATTACCCTGGCAGCCATCTTAGGTGGATTGGCACAAGTCATCTTCCTATACAACTTCTTCAGCAGCATCTTCGTTGGTGAGAAGTCTTCACAGAACCCATGGCAAGCAAATACATTGGAATGGACAGCTCCTGTAGAGCATATTCACGGCAACTGGCCAGGTGAGATCCCAACGGTTTATCGTTGGCCTTATGACTACAGTCGTCCGGATTCCGACGCAGACTTTATTCCTCAAAACGTACCGTTAGAAGGTGGTGAAGAGGAAGTACATATAGCTCCGGTTAATCCATCTACATCAGATGCGAAGGAGCCAAAAGAGGAAAACGCAGTTTTCTTCACATTAGTTAAAAACTGGTTCGGACTACGCAACGCGTAAACACGTGTTCACCCCAACCTTTTTTAACCGGTACTGTGCACGCACCATATGGGGCATATTGATCCTCTTCTTTTTAGGCGGATTAGTGCGAATAACCGGTTCGGGGATGGGTTGTCCAGATTGGCCAAAGTGCTTTGGTTCGTGGGTTCCTCCTACTTCCGAAGATCAGCTACCAGCCGATTATGAAACAGATTATTTGAATAAGAGAAAAGAAAAAGTAAGCCGATTGGCACAGTTATTAACACGTATGGGCTTCGACCAGAAAGCAAATGAGATTGCAGGCACCAAAGAGAACCTGGGATCGCATGCGTTTAATGTTCGTAAAACATATACCGAATATGTAAATCGGTTATGGGGTGCACTTACGGGTGTTCTAACTCTACTGGCTGCCATTTCTTCGCTTCAGTTCTGGAAAACATCCAGAGCGATAACAGTTCTTTCCTTACTTGGCCTGTTGTTTGTTGTGTTTAATGGTTGGTTAGGCTCCATAGTTGTAGATACTAACTTATTGGGTGGTGTGGTAACAATGCACTTTGTTCTCGCCTTTCTCGCTATTGCCTGTTTCATGTTAGCCTATTACTGGAACAAGAGTACTGAAGGTGCTTCAACCAATAAACTTCGACTGGTAATTGTACTTGGTCTGGTGTTGTCTGTTGTACAACTGTTAACAGGAACATCTGTTCGGGAAGAAATCGATTTCTTCCGTCAGGCGGGTATCGCTATCGGTATGGAGAACTTTGACAAGCTTGGTGCGGTATTCAATGTGCATCGATTATTAGCCCTTGTTTCAGGCGTCCTTTTGATCGCCATGTATCGTATCAATCGATCGGGTACAAATCGTCCGAAAACAAGTGTAATCATCCTGGCCACCTTGGCAATGGTTATTATTCAGGCCCTAACAGGAATCGCAAATATTCGTTTCGACTTTCCTGCTTTGGCTCAATTGCTTCATGTTGTTTTAGGAAGTATGACACTCGTGTCATTCATCTACCTGACCATACATGAAATTAAATCTAAAAAACTTCAGTATGTCAACTAAGAGCTTAGCGAACATATTGCCCGTATCGGTTTCTGCCAAGTTGAAAGACTATGTACAGCTAGCCAAGGTGCGCTTAACCCTAACCGTGGTATTGTCGGCGGTGCTGGGCTTCTTAATTGCTGCTGGTCCTGCTACAGATTACAATGGATTGTGGGCACTAATAATCGGCGGATTTTTAGTCGTTGCCTCTTCCAATGGTTTGAATCAAATCATTGAAAAGGATTACGACAAACTAATGGTTCGTACCAATAACCGACCCGTTGCTAAAAACCGGATGTCAGTTACCGAGGCTGCTATTTCTTGTGGTATTGCAGGTATACTTGGTGTATATATTCTAGGTTCTCAATTGAATCAAATCAGTGGAGTTCTTGGTCTAATCGCATTGCTCAGCTATGCATTTTTGTACACGCCACTGAAAAGACTTAGTCCAATTGCTGTTTTCGTTGGTGCATTCCCAGGAGCAATTCCACCCCTTATTGGATGGGCTGCAGCTACGGGTAGCATTAGCATGGGTGGATGGGCCATCTTTGCCGTACAATTTGTATGGCAATTCCCTCATTTCTGGGCAATCGCCTGGATTCTTGACGAAGATTATAAACGAGCAGGATATCGTCTATTGCCATCCAAAACGGGTAAAGACAAAAAAACTGCGAAATATACCCTTTGGTACATCGCATTGTTAATTCCGATCAGTATTACCCCTTATTTATTGGGAGTAACCGGAGTTGTTTCAGCGATTGTAGCTGTGTTGGCAGGTGGTATTTTCCTTGCGCAGGGTATAAAATTGATGAAATCGTGCGAAACTAAGGATGCAAAGAAACTGATGTTCTATTCGATCATCTACAATCCATTGGTTTTGTTGGCTTACGTATTAGATAAGGTATAAGATGCAGGCAGCGATCAATATGACAGAACATAAAGGAAATAACGGCAAGCTTCACCCTAAGAAATTTGCGTTGCTGTTGTTAATCATCAGCATGACAATGCTGTTTGCTGGTTTAACCAGTGCCTTTATTGTACGTCGAGCTGAAGGAAATTGGTTCAACTTCGATTTACCTCCACAATTTATCAATTCAACCATTGCCGTATTCATTAGCAGTTTAACCATGCTATTGGGATATCGTGCAGCTAAACACGATAATATTAAGCTCGTTCCGGTTTTCATGGGACTTACACTACTTGGAGGTTTATCGTTTGTTTACTTCCAGTACCTTGGTTTTATGGATTTAGGGGAGCGAGGAATCTTCTTCTCACCAGATAGCGGAAGTGAAGGAGGTATGGTTTCAGGGTCGTTTGTGATTGTTTTGGTAGCACTGCACCTATTGCACTTGTTAGGCGGCATCATTTACGTAGCCGTTGTGTTTGTTAAGAGTTTATTATACAAGGTTCATAAGAAGAATACACTGTCTATAAGTATGTGCAATACATACTGGCACTTTGTAGGTATTCTATGGCTTTATTTATACACGTTTTTATATTTTGCACCGCAATTTTAGATAGATTATGTCAAATCACGCTGTAAGCACAAATTCCACATGGGCTGGAGGAAAATCACCATTTAAGGTAAGCTATGGAAAGCTTATGATGTGGTTCTTCCTGTTGTCAGATGCCTTTACATTTTCATCGCTACTGGTAGGTTACGGAGCTGTACGCTTCTCCTTCCCTTCTGTTGATGAGACTGAAATGGCTGCTCTTCGAGAAGAACTTCCGTTCAACACAGATGTTCACGAAATGTTCCATCATCACGAAGGTGGCTTCGTAGGAGCAATGCAGGAAAAAGGGTTGTTTGCCGAAACACATTGGCCGGCACCCGAATTGGTGTTTAACCACTTCCCGGGTACGCACGGTCACTTGCCGCTGATGTTCGTAAGTTTAATGACGTTCATCCTCATTATGAGTAGTGTTACAATGGTACTAGCAGTAGAAGCGGGGCAACGAATGGATAAAAAGAAGGTGCAAACCTTCATGCTCTGGACTATTGTAGGAGGACTATTATTCCTTGGCTGTCAGGCCTGGGAATGGACGAAGTTTATCGGAGAAGGTGCAAAACTGTATACCAACCCATTTGGTCCGGTGACCTTTGCCGCCTTATTCTTCCTGGTAACAGGTTTCCATGGATTCCACGTACTCAGTGGTGTGGTAATCAACATAATCATTTATATAAACGTACTGAGAGGTACATACGAAAAACGTGGTCACTATGAAATGGTTGAAAAAACCGGTTTGTACTGGCACTTCGTAGACCTTGTATGGGTATTCGTATTTACATTCTTTTATCTAATCTAGAACTCCTTAATTTAAGATCGATATGGCACATCAAAATACACCAGTAGATATTCACGACGAAGAGAACTACGACCCAACAGTTTGGGTTCCTAAAGCACATTCGCACGGAACTAAAGGTTTATGGAAAACATTCTGGATACTGTTATTCCTTACCATTCTGGACATCATTTTATACTTCATGATGGATCCGGGAATGCTACGAAACGTTATATTCATTGTTTTGGGAGTTGTTAAGGCTGCATTTATTGTCTACAGCTTTATGCACTTAACATTTGAGCAAAAAGGACTTAAAATGTCCATTGTGTTGCCCATGATATTTGTAGTTTATTTGATCGCCTTCCTGCTTACAGAAGCCGATTACCTAAACTCACTTAACTGGTAATTGAGTTATGAAATTTAATAAAAGGGGGCAGTTTCTGCTCCTTTTGTTTTTTATAGTACCCATAGTTGTGTTCTTCATTTGGCATAACGCAGATGAGCAATACACGCCTCTACCCTATTTAGGTACTTACTATGCAGATGCTTCCATTCTTGAAGATCAGGCGTATGTAGATTCAGCCCTGGGTGATGATTATTTTGTGCTTAACGACAGCGTGTATGAAAACTGGACGCTTCGTGATTTTGATTTAACCGACCACACTGGAAAAAAGATCAGTCTCAAAGATTTTGAAGATAAAATCATCATTGGTAATTTCTTCTATGCAACATGCCCTGAACTTTGCCCTAGAATGAACAACAATCTCCGCCTGGCAGTTGAAGCGTATAAAGATCACCCCGAAGTAGTATTCTTATCTCATACGGTGCATCCTGAGCACGATTCAGTACCTGTGCTGGCTGAGTATGCGAAACGGTATAATTATGCGGACGATAAGTGGTATTTTGCTACGGGCTTCAAGCATGAAATCTACGACCTGGCTATAAATCATTACCACGCTGCTGCTCCGAGTCCGGATGGTCAGTATGACTTCATTCACAGCACGATGGTTTATGTGGTAGACAAAGAGCGTAAACTTCGGGGATATTTCGAATCAAGGGAAAACCCACAGTTTGCCAAGGAAGTTAAAGACGCCATAAAAGTATTATTGGCCGAATATCATCAAAGCGATAAATTTCAAAGTCATGAATAACGATAAGCTGTTCTATCGTATTGCGATAGCCCTGTCTGTAGTTGTATTTATATTGGTTGTAGCGCTGAATAAACGCGTACTGAATCCGCCAACAGAATTTCCATCGTTCATTTACAACTTCCCAATGTTCAACGCCATCATTAATGGCACGTGCAGCATTTTGCTTATTGCCAGCTTTCGTGCAATAAAACGAAAGAATATCAGCCTGCATAAAAAGCTGAACATCACCACATTTGTCTTATCGGCACTGTTCTTAATGCTGTATGTTACCTATCACTTCTTTGTTCCAGAAACGAAACACGGTGGTGAAGGTTTGGTTAAAA